>DASZXM010000089.1:0-9907 GCA_035546415.1 Pseudonocardiaceae bacterium | reverse complement strand
CGACTTCGTCGGCATGTTGCTGCTGTCCCCCGGCCTGGCGCTGTTCCTGTACGGCGTGTCGTCCATCCCCGGCGCCGGCACGGTCGCCGCGGCGAAGGTGCTGATCCCGGGCGTGGTCGGCCTGGTGCTCGTGGTGGCGTTCGTGCTGCACGCGGTGCGCAACGCCCACCCGCTGATCGACCTGAGCCTGTTCACCAACCGGAACCTCACGATCGCCGTGGTGACGATCTCGCTGTTCGTCGTGGCGTTCATGGGCAGCATGCTGCTGTTCCCGAGCTACTTCCTGCAGGTCCGCTCGCAGACCACGCTGCACGCCGGCCTGCTGCTGGCCCCGCAGGGCATCGGCGCGATGCTGACCATGCCGATCGCCGGCCGGCTCACCGACCGGATCGGCCCGGGCAAGCTGGTGCTCGGCGGCATCGTGCTGATCGCCGCGGGCATGGCCGTCTTCACGCAGGTCACGGCGTCCTCGTCGTACTTGCTGCTGTTGGCCGGCCTGTTCGTGATGGGCATGGGAATGGGCATGACGATGATGCCGATCATGTCCGCCGCGCTGGCCACGCTGGTCGACCGCCAGATCGCCCGCGGCTCCACGATGATGAACATCATCCAGCAGACGGCCGGTTCGATCGGCACGGCCGTCATGTCGGTCATCCTGACCAACCAGGTCCAGGCCAGCGCCACGGCGTCCGCCTACAGCGCGGTCACGCAGGGCGTGGTGCCGGCGTCGAAGGTGCCCGCCCCCGTGCTGGAGGCCGGCCGGTCGGCGTTGGCGACGTCGTTCGGCCACACGTACATCGTCGGCCTGGTGCTGGTCATCGCGTGTCTGGTGCCGGCGTTCTTCCTGCCCCGCAAGAAGATCACGGCGCCCACCCCGCAGGACGACCTGGCGGTGCCGACCGCGATCCACTGACAGCGCACGCGCGACGGCCTCCGCCGTCCCCGACGGTCGGGGGCTGTCGCGCGTTCAGGACAGTGACTCGTCCAGGCCGCCCAGCGACTCGATCAGTTCCAGGTTGGCGCGGTAGTCGACGGGGCAGGCGATCACCGACACCGTGTCGTCGGCCAGCGCAGTGCGCAGCGTCGGCAGCAGCTCGTCCGCCGACGTGATGCGGTAGCCCGTGGCGCCGAAGCTCTCCGCGTACCGCACGAAGTCCGGGTTGCCGAACCGGGTGTCCACGTTGCGGCCGATCTCCAGGTCCATCTTCCAGCCGATCAGGCCGTACGCGTCGTCGACCCAGATCAGGATGACCATCGGCAGCCGCAGCCGCATGGCCGTCTCGATCTCCTGCGAGTTCATCAGGAACGCGCCGTCGCCGGTGGCCACCAGGACCTTCGCGTCCGGGCGGGCGATCTTCGCACCGATCGCGCCCGGCACCGTCCAGGCCATCGTGGACAGACCGTTGGAGATCAGGCACGTGTTCGGCTCGTACGTCGGGTACAGCCGCGCCATCCACATCTTCAGCGCGCCGGTGTCGACGAGCACGATGTCGTCCCGGTCGAGCGCGGCGCGGGTGTCGGCCACGATCCTGGCCGGCGCCAACGGGAAGCGGTCGTCCGCGCAGCCGCGTTCCAACTCGTCGGACAGCAGCGCCTTGATCCGCTCGGTGCGCTTGCCGAACGGGGTGCCGACCGACTCGGCGAGCGCGTCCAGGCTGCGGCCGATGTCGGCGTGCAGGCCGACGGACACGTCGAAGTGCGCGTCCACCTCGGCCGGGAACCGGTGGATGTGGATGATCCGCTTGTCACCGGACGGGTTGATGCGGACCGGGTCGAACTCCTGCAGCTCGTAGCCGACCGCGACGATCACGTCGGCCTGGTCGAAGCCGAAGTTCACGTAGTCGTGCCGCATGAAGCCGACCGCGCCCAGGGCCAGCGGATGGTCGTCGGGGAAGACGCCCTTGCCGTGGAACGTCGTGGCCACCTGCACGTTCAGCGACTCGGCGAACCGGCGCAGCGCGGGTCCGGCGCCTGCCCGGGCGGCACCGTGCCCGGCGAGCACGATCGGGTTGGTGGCCGACTTCAGGACCGCGGCGGCCCGCAGCAGCTGCTCCGGCGACGGTTCGTCCGGCCGGGGCACGTTCACCGGCAACGGCCGCAGGTCGTCGGACACGGCGGCGTCCTCGACGTCCTCGGGCACCGCCAGGTAGACCGAGCCCGGCCGCTCGGTCTGGGCCAGCTTGAACGCCTTGCGCACCATCTCGGGCACCGCGCCGGGCGTGGCCACCAGCGACGACCACTTGGTGACCGGCGCGAACATCGGCACCAGGTCCACGCCCTGGTGCGACTCCTTGAAGCTGCGGTGCATGCCGACCTGCGCGGACAGCGCGACCAGGGGCGTGGAGTTCGTCGTGGCGTCGGCCGTGCCGAGCAGCAGGTTGATGGCGCCGGGGCCGAGCGTCGCCGAGCACACGCCCGCCCGGCCGGTCAGCCGGCCGTACGTCTCGGCCATGAACGACGCCGCCTGCTCGTGGCGGGTGAGCACGTACTGGATCGACGAGCGGGACAGCGCGTCGACGAGCCGGATGTTCTCCTCGCCCGGGATGCCGAAGACGTGTGTCACGCCCTCGTTCTCCAGGCAACGGACGATCAGCTCGGCGGCGATTCGCGAGTCCACCCGACGACCATAGGCGCCGACCGGCTCACCGGCCGCACGGCGTGGGCACCGACACAGCCGCCGCACGTTGCTCATCTCATGATGTTGATATAAGGTTCCTTATATCAATATCATGAGGAGGATCCGATGAACGTGGACGGCATCGACGTCACCTACACCGACCAGGGCACCGGCCGCCCGGTGCTGTTACTGCACGGCGGCGGCGGACCCGCCACCGTGGCCGGCTTCGGCGCGCTGCTCGCCGGCCAGGCGCGCGTCATCACGCCGACGCACCCCGGTTTCCAGGGCACGCCGCGGCCCGACTCACTCACCACCATCGCCGGCCTGGCGGCGCTGTACGTCCGGCTCATCGAGGAACTCGACCTGCGCGACGTCACGGTCGTCGGCAACTCGATCGGCGGCTGGATCACGGCCGAGATGGCGCTGCTGGGCAGCGACCGGATGTCCGGCGTGGTGCTGGTCGACGCGGCCGGACTGCGGATCGAGAGCGACCCGATCGTGGACTTCTTCTCGCTCACCATGGAGCAGGTCGCCCAGCTCAGCTACTACCGTCCGGAGGCGTTCCCGCCCCCTCCCCCGTCACCGACGATGGCCGGCAACCGCGCCGCCCTCGCGGTCTACGGCGGCACGCCGATGGACGACCCGACGCTCCTGGGCCGACTGCCGGGAGCCACCGTGCCGGCGCTGGTCGTATGGGGTGCGGCGGACCGGATCGTGCCGCTGGCCCACGGCCGCGCGTACGCGGAAACGCTGCCGAACGCCACGCTGGAGGTCATCGCGGAGGCCGGTCACCTGCCGCAACTGGAGACGCCCGACACGCTGCTGAAGCTCGTTTCCGCATTCGCCGGGAATCAGTGACAAACGGACACCGTCGCGCGCGGCAGCCGAGCCACCGGACCCGGATCTGGGTTGATCAGCTGCTGGGCACCAACCCGTCGGCCCGGAGTCCGGCCAGCACGGCGTCGCTCAGCGCGGTCACGGCACTCTGCGGCCGGACCATGACGGCGAACTCACCGATCCGGCCGTCCGCGTCCAGCCGGATCAGGTCGACGCCGTGCACGTCCTTGCCGCCCACCACGGCGCGGAACTCCAGCACATGCAGGTCGGTCGGGGTGCCGGTGGACGTCTCGGCCGTGCCGTCGGCCGCCCCCACATACCGGAACTCGTCGAACACGCGGGTCAACAGCACGCCGAACACCCCCAGCACCATGGGTTTGCCCTCGAACGGCGTGAACTTCACCGGACTGAAGAACCGCACGTCGGACGCGAACAGTTCGTCCAGCGCCGCGGTGTCACGCCGCTCGACGGCGGCGCGGAAGCGGTCTGCTGTGCTCATCGACACTCCCGTTCAACGATCTGATTACTCATCAAGTTGACTATGCTTGGCCAGCGTAGAGGGAGATGCGATGGCTTTGCGACATGCGGTGCTCGCGGCCCTGCTGGACGGCGAACGCACCGGTTACGAACTGGCCAAGGTGTTCGACGTGGGCGTCGCGAATTTCTGGCACGCCCTCCCCCAGCAGCTCTACCTGGAGCTGGCGAAGCTGGAACGCGACGGCCTGATCAGCGGGCGGCAGGTGATCCAGGAGACCCGGCCGAACAAACGGCTGTTCACCGTCACCGACGCCGGCATCGCCGAGCTGGCCCGGTTCGCCGCGACACCGGCCAAGCCGACGTTCATCCGTGACGACCTGCTCGTCGCCGTGCAGGCGTCCGACGCCGTGGACACGGCCGCCGTCATCGAGCAGTTGGACGAGCGGGCCGGGATCGCAACGGCGAAGCTGGCGATCTTCGACTCGATGCTGCGGCGGCTGCGCGGCGACGTGGACGAGGAGACGTTCCTGCGCGAGGGCGAGCGGATCGGCCCATACCTGACGTGCCTGCGGGGCAGGCGATTCGAGGCGGAGAACCGCGACTGGTGCACCTGGGCGGCGGCCGTGCTGCGCGCCCGCACGGCTGTCGACGGGCGAAAGGGTTGACAATGGGGAACTTCCGCGAGGCTACAGCGGTGCGGTCCACAGGGGACGGTGAGTTCGCGGTCGCCATCGACGAGCAGTGGAGCGTCGGGGCCAAGCCCAACGGCGGTTACCTGCTGGCGGTCCTGGCCACGGCCGCCGCCGACCACGCAGGCGGCCGGCATCCGCACCCGACAGCCGTCAGCGGGTCGTTCCTGACCGCGCCGCACGGCGGTCCGGCGTCGGTGTGGGTGTCCACGCTGCGCGCCGGACGCGGTGCGACACAGCTGCACGCCCGCATGACGCAGGACGGCCAGCCGTGCGTGGACGCACTGGTCACGCTCGGCACGCTGCCCGACGGCGACCCGTGGTGGACGTCGGCGGCAGCGGTCGACCTGCCAGCCGAACTGGACTGCGTCCGCCAGCCGCCGCACGTCCCCGGCACGGACATGAAGCTGCCGCTGATGGAGGTGCTGGAGCAGCGCCTGGACCCGGCGGCGCTGCGCGGCCGGACCGGGACGGGCACGATCGCCGGGTGGCAGCGCCTGGCCGACGGCACCGACTGGGACCCGTTCAGCCTGCTCGTCGCGCTGGACTCGCTGCCCCCGGTGTCCCTGGACCTGGGCATGTCCGGGTGGGTACCGACGGTCCAGTTCACGGCCTACCTGCGCGGCCTGCCGGCCCCGGGCCCGCTGCGCACGTCGGTGCGCGCCCACCAGATCAACGGCGACCGCATGGACGAGGCCGCGTTCACGTGGGACAGCAAGGGCAGGCTGGTGGGCCAGGCGACCCAGATCGCCGGTGTCCGCATCCCGGAGAGCTGACGCACACCGATCGGCACGCGCGACCCCGCCCCTCCCAGCCGACGCGACACCGGCACGCGCGACCGGGCCGTGGAACCGGCACCTCTCCACCGAGGCGATCCGCCCGCATGTCCCGGTGGGCGCGATCAGTGTGCCTGTGTGCGCTCGGTCGGGCGGGCGGTGTCGGTCACCCGACGTGTGGTTTCGGGCGGTCGGTGCGCAGGGCGTGTTTGCCGCCGGAGGACAGGATCGTCGTGGCCGTCGTCGCCGCGTGCTTCGGGCCGACCGGGACCATGTGCGGGCTCGCGGCGGCCCTCGGCTCGACCACGCGCTGTTCCCGCGTCACCATGTCGGACAGCATCGTGTGCAGCGCGTCGACGCACTGTTCCGCGCTCGGCCTGCGGTCCGGTTCCAGGGACGTCATCGCCTGGAGCAGCGCACCGAGCGGGCCGGGCAGGCCGGGTGGGATGCGCGGCTGTCGCTCCAGCCGGGCCAGTGCCGCCTTCATCTTGCTGGTGCCGTTGTACTCACGGCGGCCCGTCAGGCACTCCAGCAGCACCAGGCCGAGCGCGTAGACGTCGACCGCCGGGCCGAGCCTGCCACCGTAGACCTGCTCGGGCGCCAGGTAGGCGGGCGTGCCGACGATCTCGTCCGCGCCGGTGACGCGGGACTCGCCGGACAGCAGCGCGATGCCGAAGTCGCCCAGGTACGGCACTGTCTGCTGGTCCAGCAGGATGTTCGACGGCTTCACGTCACGGTGCACGATGCCCCTGCTGTGCACGTGGGCCAGCGCGTCGGACAGCAGGGCCGTCACCGGCACGGCCAGTTCGACCGGCAGCGGTCCACCGCGCAGCAGTGCGCTCAGGCTCTGGCCGCGGATCAGCTGCATCACCAGGTACGGCCGGTTGCGGTGCACGCCACCGTCGTAGACCGACACGAGGCAGCGGTGGTCGAGCCGGTCCAGTGCGCGGGCTTCGTCGGCGATCCGCCTGCTGGTCGTCGGGTCGGGGTTGGCGGGGAACACCTTCACCGCCACCGCGTGCCCCAGGACCTGGTCGTGCGCGCTGTACACCGCCGTGCCCACGCCGCGCCCGAGCAGGCCGTCGACCTCGAATCGCGCCGGCAGCATCGGGTTCGGCGGTCGGAATGCGACATACGGCCGTTGCCACCGCATCCGGTCCACCTCGCCTCCGCTCCCGATTCACTGGGTCCTCGTGATGACACTCAAGCATGCCCTGGAACCGCCCGTCGGCGGGATACCGGGAGGAGATCCCATTTCGGCACTGTGACGTTCCGAACGTTCACTCACGGTGAGCTTAGTGCGCCGCACAGGCGTTGCACAGCAACCGGTTGACAACTATTTGGTTGTACAACTCCTCAGTTGTGGTAGCGTGCTGGCATGGCGGTCGTGGAAGACGAGCTGACCCTGGTGTTCTCGGCACTGGCCGACCCCACCAGGCGCGCCATCCTGGAGCGACTGGCCCAGGGCGACGCGACGGTGAACGAACTGGCCGAACCGTTCACGCTCACCCAGCAGGCCGTGTCCAAACACCTGAAGGTGCTGGAGAAGGCCAGGCTCATCACCCGGGGGCGGACCGGCCAGTCGCGGCCGTGCGTGCTGGCGCCAGAACACCTCGGCGCGGCTGCCGAGTGGATCGCCCGGCATCGCCAGGTGTGGACCGACCGCCACGACCGTCTCGCCGAGCATCTGGCCGCGCTGCGCCGCGGTGAAAGGACGAACCCATGACCTCGACCGGTGAACTGACCATCCGGCGCGTGCACCGCGGATCACCGGAGCTGCTGTTCGACTGCATGACGACGCCCGAACACCTCACCCACTTCTGGGGACCGGTCGGCACCACGACACCGGTCGAGAACATCGTCGTCGACCTGCGGCCGGGCGGTGCCTTCGAGACGACGATGGTCAACGACGCGGACGGCAGCACGTACACGATGCGCGCCGTCTACGTCGAGGTCCGCCGGCCGGAACGCCTGGTGTGGATCGAGAAGGACGTCGAGGGCGGCATGGTCAGCACCGTCACGTTCACCGACCTGCACGACGGCAGCACCGAGGTCGTCACCCACCAGACCAACGTCCCCGAGGCCTACCTGAGCGCCGAGGCACGGGCCGGGTTCAACACCAGCCTGGACCGCTTCGACGTCTACCTCGCCACCCTCACCGCATAAGGAGCACGCCATGCCCGTCGTCACGTCACCCGACGGCACCGAGATCGCCTACGAACACACCGGCAGCGGGCCGGCCGTCGTGCTGGTGGACGGCGCCATGTGCTACCGCGGCGCCGGACCGCTCGGCCCGCTGGCCGCGCTGCTGGGCCACAGCCACACCGTCTACACGTACGACCGTCGGGGGCGCGGCGCCAGCACCGACACGCCGCCCTACGCCGTCGACCGCGAGGTCGAGGACCTGCGGGCGGTGATCGCGGCGACCGGCGGCCGGGCCGGCGTCTACGGCATCTCGTCCGGCGCGGTGCTGGCGCTGGCCGCGGCGGGTCCGGAGATCACCGGCCTGGCGCTGTACGAGCCGCCGTTCGTGCCGAAACAGCCGGGCTACTCCGACCGGTTGGCCGAACTGCTGGCCGCCGACCGGCGCGGCGACGCCGTGGCGCTGTTCATGGCGACCGTCGGCATGCCGGAGCAGATGATCACCGGGATGCGCGGCACGCCCGGCTGGGCGGCACTGGAGGCGATCGCCCCGACGCTGGCCTACGACGACCGGATCCTGGGCGACGGCAGCGTACCGGCGGCTCCTGGTGTCACCGTGCCGACGCTCGTGCTGTCCGGTGGCGCCAGCCCGCAGTTCCTGCAGACGGCGGCCAAGGTGACCGCCGACGCGATCCCCGGTGCCGAGCACCGCACGCTGGAGGGGCAGACGCACGACGTGGCCGCTGCCGCACTCGCACCGGTGCTGGCCGAGTTCTTCCGAGGCTGACAACCGTCGTTCAGACTGCCAGGCTCACCTCGCCCAGAACGCACCGGACCGTCGGTCGGTGAGCGCTCGGAGGGTCGTCTCCGCACGCCGCCAGCGGTCGGCGAGGTCGCCCGGCTGCTCCAGCGCGTCGGCCAGATCGGTCAGGACGCGCACGCCGCGCTCGGGGAGGCCGTCGGCCCGGAAGTCGGCCAGCCGCCTGCGGATGTCCGCCGCGAGCTTGGCCAGCCAGCTGGAGCGCTCCGGCTCCGGGCGGCCGGCCAGTTCGGCGAGCCTGCGCAGCGCGTGCGTCACGAAGGCCTCGACCGAGGACGGCACCAGCGACGCGGGCCGGGGGGCGACGCTCGCGCTGCCGGCCGACGCCCTGGGGGCCCGCTCCATCCGTGTGGCGTCCGCGACGGGCCTGCCGCTCGCCGTGGCCGCGCTGAACCGCAGTGGCATGCCCGCCAGCGGCCGTGGAGCCGACGCGGCGACCGCCACCTCGTTGCTATTCCAGCCGTGCGGCAGGTCCACCGGCTGCACGACCTGGTGCCGTTGCCCGCCCTCGGTGACCACCCGCTGGTCGACGGCGACGAACGCGGTGAACCGGGACAGCACGCGGTACCGCAGGGACACGGCGACGATCTCCCGCTCCAGATCCGGCGCGACCGAACGCGCGGTGACGTAGCGATCCTCCAAGTCGCGGATGCGGGCCCTGGCCCACGTCGCCGCGAGGCCGGCGTTGTCGCCGCGGACGGCGGAAACCGTTGTGCCCCAGGGTGTTCCGTCGGCCAGCCGGCCGCTCACCCGCACCGCGTCGGTGCCCGAGCAGCGGCCGCTGACCAGTACCGCGGCACCCGGGAACAGGTCGGGCAGCCGGGCGGGCGCGATCGTGTCCGCGGCCACGCCGTCGCCGGTCACGGTCAGGTCGGTGACCAGGGGTGCGGCGATCCGGTGGTGGATGGCGCGCATCGCGTCGTCCAGCCGGTCCTCCGACTCGACCAGCTCGCACCGGCCGCCGGACGCGTCCGCGAGCCGGCGCAGGAACGCGGCGTTGACGGCCGAGTCGACACCGACGGTGTGCACGCGGATCGAGCCGAGCCGCGGCGCGAGCGCGTGCAGGATCTGGTCCTCGTTGCCGACCTGGCCATCGGTGACCAGTACCAGCACGAGGTCCCGGCCGCCGTCGGCGAGCAGTCCGGCCGCCTCCTGCAGCGGCGCGAGCATCTCGGTGCCGCCGCGCGCCGTCATCGCCGACAGGTGGGTGACCGCGCGGAACCGGTTGCGGTCGTTCGCGGCCACCAGGCCGCGCGGCAGCTGCTCCGGGTGGGCCACCTCGTGGTCGAACGCCAGCACGGCGAACCGGTCGGCCGCGGTGAGCGTGTCGACGATCCGGGCGGCGGCCCGCCGCGCGGCGGCGATCTTCCAGCCGCCCATGCTGCCCGACCGGTCCAGCACGAGCACGACGTCCCGCGGGCGGGGCGGCGCACCGGACACCGGCGGCAGCACGGTGAGCGCGAACGTGCCACCCTCAGCATCCGGCGCCACGGCGTCCGGCGCCACGGCGTCCGGCTCCACCGCCAGCGACGCGGCGACGGAATCCGCG
>DASZXM010000088.1:0-2967 GCA_035546415.1 Pseudonocardiaceae bacterium | reverse complement strand
ATCTGCACCGCGACGAGAACGGCCACTTGTACAAGGAGTCGTTCGGCATGGCGTCCAAGCGGGCCGTGACCGCGCGGACCCGGGGCGACAGCGCGTTCGACCGGGCTCGCAAGGCGCTGTTCGAGGAGGGCATCTCGTCGTCCCGGATGCGGTTGGATCCGCTGCGGCCGGGTGTCGAGGATCTGCTGGACGAAATCTGTTCGGGTGTCCGGTCGTCGTGCACGTACGCGGGCGCGCCGGATCTGGAGTCGTTCCACGAGCAGGCCGTACTCGGTGTGCAGTCGGCGGCCGGTTTCGCCGAGGGACGCCCACTGCCTACGGGATGGTGACGGGTCGTCGGTCACCGAATATCAATGACAGATGACATAAGAAATGGGTTGGTCCCAACAATTACGCTGTGGGCGTGACGGACACAGTTGTGGTTTCCGATCTCGTCAAGCGGTACCGGCGTAACGCTCCGGCGGCCGTCGACGGGCTCAGTTTCAGCGTCCGCTCCGGTGAGGTGTTCGGCCTGCTCGGGCCCAACGGCGCCGGCAAGACGACCACCGTCGGCGTGCTGACGACCAGGGTGTTGCCGACGTCGGGCACCGCCACGGTGTGCGGCGTCGACGTGCTCGCCGACGCCAAGCGGGCCCGGCAGTTGCTGGCTGTCGTGCCCCAGCGCAACAACCTGGACCGGTCGTTGAACATCAGGCAGAACCTGTTGTTCCACGCCGCGTACCACGGTGTCGGGCGGGCGGAGCGCGGTCGCAGGGCCGACGAGATCCTCGAACGGATGGGGCTGGCCAAACAGGCGAACGCCCGGGTGGACTTCGTGTCCGGGGGTCAGATGCAGCGGGTGATGATCGCCCGCGCGCTGATGCACCGGCCGAAGGTGATGTTCCTGGACGAGCCGTCCACGGGTCTGGACCCGCAGGCGCGGCTGTTCGTCCATGAACGGGTCGCCGAACTGCACGGGGACGGCGTGACGGTCGTGCTCACGACGCACGACATGGACGAGGCGGCGAAGCTGTGCGACCGGGTCGGCATCGTCGATCACGGGAAGCTGCTGGCGTTGGACACGCCCGCGGCGCTGACCAAGGGGCTGCCGGGCAGCACGACGCTGACCGTGGTCGTCGACCTCGCCGGCGTCGCGGCCGAAGTGGTCACAAAGGAGTTGTCCGACATCGAGGGCGTCGAGCGGGTGGAGCGGATCAACGCCGCGGGCCCGGCGATGGCCATGCCGGCCGGCATGCCCGGCATGCCACCGGGAATGCCCGGCATGCCCGGGATGCCGGCGGGCACGAAGCCGGCCGACGACGGGACCGGCCAGTTCCGGCTGTACACGACGTCGGACGCGGCCGCGGCGCTGCCACCCGTGCTGACCGCCCTGAACACCCTCGGCTGTGCGGTGCGTGACCTGTCGATCGGCACGCCGAGTCTGGAAGACGTCTTCATCCACCTCACCGGACGGGAACTCCGATGACCGCCATCACCCCCGACATCGACCTGGCCGCCACGGGTCGGCCGGCCGGTTTCGTCGTGTCCTTGCGGACGTTCGGTTCCGTGCTGTGGCGCGACATCTTCGTCACCGGCCGCGAGCTGGTGCCGTTCCTGGCCCAGGTCGTGATCCAACCGTTCTTCATGCTGTTCATCTTCGGCAAGGTGTTGGCGAACCTGGGCTACGTGAACAGTTCCGCGTTCGCGCCGGTCCTGATGGCCGGCATCGTGGCGCTGAACGGGTTCCTCGGCGGCCTGCAGAACACGACGATGCCGTTGATCATGGACTTCTCGTTCACCAGGGAGATCGAGGACCGGCTGCTGGCGCCGATGCCGATCCCACTGGTGGCCGTGGAGAAGATGGTGTTCGGCGCGCTGCGCGGCATCGTCGCGGCCATCCTGATGGTGCCGGTGGGCCTGCTGATCCTGTCGAACGTGTCGTGGCCGGCGAGCGAGCTGCCGGCCGCGTTCGGCGTGATCGTGCTCGGCTCGCTGGCCGGCGCCGCGATCGGCATGACAATCGGCACGCTCGTCACGCCACGTCGGATCAACATCATGTTCGCCGTGATCCTGACGCCGCTGATGTTCACCGGGTGCACCCAGTTCCCGTGGCGGGGCCTGGAGCACCTGCGCTGGTTCCAGGTGATCTGCGCGTTCAACCCGTTGACCTACGTCAGCGAGGGCATGCGTGCCGTGCTCGTGCCCGGGTTGCCGTCGCTGCCGCTGTGGCTGGACGTGCTGGCCGCCCTCGCGGCCTGCCTGGTCTTCGGCTGGATCGGCATCTGGGGCTTCATGAAGCGGGCGATCGACTGACGGACCGGTGGGGAGGGGCGGCGCCCCTCCCCACCGCCCGCGTCTACTGCGCGTAGTCCTCCAGCACCTCCGTCACCAGCGCCGCGATGGGCGACCGCTCGGACCGGGTCAACGTGATGTGCGCGAACAGCGGGTGACCCTTGAGCTTCTCGATCACCGCCGCGACACCGTCGTGCCGGCCGACCCGCAAATTGTCCCGCTGCGCGACGTCGTGGGTGAGCACGACGCGGGAGCCGGTGCCCAGTCGGGACAGGACCGTGAGCAGCACGTTCCGTTCCAACGACTGCGCCTCGTCGACGATCACGTACGAGTCGTGCAGGGACCGGCCCCGGATGTGGGTCAGGGGCAGCACCTCGAGCATGCCGCGCCCGGTGACCTCGTCCAGCACGCTCTCGCTGACCAGTGCGCCGAGCGTGTCGAACACGGCCTGTGCCCACGGCTGCATCTTCTCCGCCTCGGTACCCGGCAGGTAGCCCAGTTCCTGGCCGCCGACCGCGTAGACCGGCCGGAACACGACCACCTTGCGGTGCTGGCCGCGCTCCAGGACGGCCTCCAGTCCGGCGCACAGCGCCAGCGCGGACTTGCCGGTGCCCGCCCGGCCGCCCAGCGAGACGATGCCGATCTCGGGGTCCAGCAGCAGGTCCAGCGCGATGCGCTGCTCGGCGGAGCGGCCGT
>DASZXM010000087.1:0-2616 GCA_035546415.1 Pseudonocardiaceae bacterium | reverse complement strand
GCATCACGACGACCGTGTCCGTCCCCGCGGGCCAGGCGGCGAGCATCGACCTGGACATGACCGTCGACAACGACCACGTGAGCGAGCACCTGAACATCGGCGCCGACGGTTCCGTCACGGTGTCCTGACGGCAGATGGGGAGACAAAGCCCATGACCACGATGCAGGGCTCCGGCGTGGTGGACATGTCGGGCGTGATCAGCTCGATACTCCAGCGATACCAGCAGGTCCTGACCGGTTACCAGCAGATGGTCACGGGCGACCCGAGTGCCGTCACGAACGCGGCCGCGGTGCTGCAGGACGAGGCGGGCGCGCTGTCGTCGGTGTCCGGCGACCTCAGCCAGCGGGCGTCGACGCTGGCCGGCAGCTGGCAGGGGTCCGCGTACGACGCGTTCCGCACGGCCACCACCGGGCTGACCGGCAGCGTGGACGACGCCGCGAACAGCCTGCGCCAGGAAGCCCAGAAACTGACCCGGACCGCGACCCTGCTGGGGAACGCGAAGTCCGAAGTGGACAGCGTGGCCGCGCGGTTCCAGCAGGCGGCGCAGCAGCTCATCAACGAGTCCCGCACGGCGGCGGCCGGCATGGCCAACGGCTTCATCGACGTCGCCTACCAGCTGGGTGAGTCGGCGAACTCGGCGGCCCGGAAGGTGGTCGACGACGTCACACAGCAGCTGGCCAAGCTGTGGAACGTCGAGGTGCCGCTGGGCGACACCGGCAAGACCGAGTACGAGTTGGCCAAGAAGACGTGGAGCAAGCTGGACGGCAGCGGCGACCGGACGAAGGCCGTGCCGTGGAAGTGGCAGTCGAAGGACTACGGCACGAAACCGCCGGAGCAGCCCGAGAGCGACTCGAAGCTGTCCACGATCGCCAAGGCGACCAGCATCACGCTGGCCAAGGGTGGCTCGACGCTGTACCAGTCGAAGGACCCACTGGCCGAGGGCAAGGCGCACACGTCGGCCGATCTGGGCGCGTGGGGCACGGCCAAGGGCGACGCCGACTACGACGTCGGGCTCACGGTGAAGGACTCCGGCAGTGTGTCCGTCAAGGACGGACAGCTCCAGGCGAGCGGGGACATCAAGGCCACGGTGGTGGACGCCAGCGCATCGGCCAACTACTCCGACGGTCCGCTGGCCGCGCACGCCAAGGCCGACGCCATGGTCGGCGCCGACCTGTCCGGCAAGCTCTCCGGCGGCATCACCGGGCCGATCATCGGGGGACAGGCGCACGTCGGCGCGTTCGCCGGTGCCGAGGTGAAGGGCGACGTCGGCGCGGACGTGGCCGGCGTCGGCCTGGGCGCGTCCGGTTCGTTGCAGGCCGGCATCGGCGTCCAGGCCGACGGCCAACTGGCCTACGACTCCGACACCGGGCACTTCTACGCGAACGCCAAGCTCGGTGCGGCGCTCGGCGTCGGTGCGAGCGGCAGCGTGAGCCTGGACGTCGACGTGCCGAAGGTGGTCAACGACGTCGAGGAGTACGGCTCGTCCGTGTGGCACGGAGTGGAGAACGCCGCCGGTGCCGTCGAGTACGCCGCGGGCCAGGCCGCCACCGCGATCGGCAACGCGTACGTGAATGCTGGACCCTATGCGGGCATGTGGTGATGATGAGCACGATGGGTGAGACCGGCCGGATCGACGTGCCGATCGGCTTCGACGTCCCGGCCGGCTGGCGGGCCGTCGACCCGACGAAGTTCGGTGTGGCGTTCGCTCTGGTCCGCGAGGGCGACCAGAGCGGGTTCACGCCGAACGTGACGATCGGCATCGCGCGGCGCGCCGACGACGTGGACATCGACGAGGCCGCGGCGGAGTCGGTGCGCAGGCTGCAGGCGATCGCCGCGAGAGTGTCCGTTGTGGAGCGCGAGGCCGTCGGCACCGGCCGCGCGCCAGGTGTCACGCAGGTCGTGCGGATGCTGACCGGCGAGGGCGATCTGGTGCAGGCCCAGGTCCACCTGACGATCCCGCTCGGTGACGCGCCGCACGACCGGTTGCTCGTCGAACTGGCCTGCACGTGCCGGCCCGACCAGGCGCCGACGGTGATCCCGGAGTTCCAGCGGCTGGTCGGCAGCTTCCACATCCGCCAGGGTCAGGAGGACCGTGATGACCGACAGTGACATGACCGCGGACGTCGCGGGCCTGCTGGAGAAGGTGCGCCAGCAGACCGACCAGGTGCAGCGCATCCAGCGCAGTGTCGAGGCGATGCGCGTCACCGGCACGTCCCGCAACGGCGAGGTGACAGTGACCGTGCAGGGCACCGGCCGGTTCACCGCGGTCGACATCGACCCGGAGACGGTGCGCCGCTACAACGCGCGGGACCTCGGCGACATCGTGCTGGAAGCGGTGAACGACGGTCTGCACAAGCTGGCCGAGGCGAGCAGCGCCCGGTTCGCCCCGGTGATCGAGGCGGCGGCCCACATCGATCGGCCCGGGTTCTGACCGGGCTGCCGCACACCCACCCGTGGCGTCGTGACGGGTGGGTCTTCATGCTGCGCAAGGGTTTCCGGCGGCGGTGGGAAGTGCGCGGGTTGGCGCGGAATCACCCGCTGGTGGCGTCCGGCTCGGTATCGTTGGCGCACCCGGTTTTCCTGGTGTGGGGAGGCTGACGTATGACCGTGTCGCAG
>DASZXM010000086.1:0-1509 GCA_035546415.1 Pseudonocardiaceae bacterium | reverse complement strand
GGTGACCGCCCCCTGGCAGGGCCTCTCCAGCTGCCGCCGCCACCGTCGCGAACGTTCCGTGCCCGCGACGCCGATGAGTCCTCTGTGGACTATCGGGTCCGACAGTTACGATGGGCGACATGGCCGAGGAGATCGTTTCGTATCGGATCGAGATTCCCGAAGCCCAACTGGACGATCTGCGTCGACGGCTGTCCGCCACGCGATGGCCGGAGCCGCAGACAGTGGGCGACTGGTCGCAGGGCGTGCCATTGACCTACCTGCGGAATCTCTGCGACTACTGGGCGACGGGCTACGACTGGCGGGCCACCGAGGCGCGGTTGAACGCGTTGGCGCAGTATCGGACCGTGATCGACGGGCTGGGCATCCACTTCGTGCACGTCCGTTCACCGCACCCGAACGCGCTGCCCCTGGTCATCACGAACGGCTGGCCCGGTTCACTGGTCGAGTATCTGAAGGTGATCGGCCCGCTCACCGACCCCGCCGATCCGGATGACGCGTTCCATCTCGTCCTGCCGACTCTGCCGGGATACGGCTTCAGTGACAAACCCAGCGGCCCCGGCTGGGGCGTGCAGCGCATCGCCACCGCGTGGGCCGAGTTGATGGCCCGGCTGGGCTACCGTCGGTACGGAGCGCACGGCACCGACTGGGGCAACAGCGTCACGACGGCGATCGGCCAGCAGGACACCGAGCACGTGGTCGGTATCCACCCGGTGCCGCCGATCGCGGCGCCCGATCCGGCGACGTTCGACGACCTCACGCGGACCGAGCGGGAGAGCCTGGCGAGGTTGCGTGACGCGGGAGAGCGGGAGTCGGGCTATTCGGCGGAGCAGGCGAGCAAACCGCAGACCATCGGGTACTCGCTGGTCGACTCGCCGGTCGGGTTGTGCGCGTGGATCGCGGAGAAGTTCTGGTCGTGGACCGACCACGGCGGTGACCTGGCGAGTGTGGTGAGCCGGGACGAACTGCTGGATACCGTGATGCTGTACTGGTTGCCCGCCACCGGCGCGTCGGCCGCCCGGCTGTACTGGGAGAGCTTCCAGCAGGTATCGGAGTGGTTCACGTCGGCCACTGTGGACACCGTCGAGGTGCCCACGGGTTGTTCGATCTTCCCGAAGGACGTGCCACGGCCGTCCCGCCGCTGGGCGGCGAAACGGTACACCGACATCCGGTACTGGCACGAACTGGACAGCGGCGGCCACTTCCCGGCACTGGAACAGCCGGACACGTTCGTCCAGGAGCTGCGGTCGTTCTTCCGGCTGGTCCGGGACTGACCACGCCCGCGATCATGTGCTTGCCATCGCTGCGGGCGGCGCCGGCCTCGCTCGTATCGCCGCGTCGTCTGCCAGAGTTGACGCCACGACAGGCGAAGTGCGGGTGGCTGTGCTGGGCCCGCTGGAGGTGACCGTCGACGGGGCCCCGGTCCAACTGGCCGGTGACCGGTTGCGTGCCGCGCTGTGCCGGCTCGCGGGGCGGTGGTCCGGGGACTGGGCCGAGCGGACTCGGTGATTG
>DASZXM010000085.1:0-5197 GCA_035546415.1 Pseudonocardiaceae bacterium | reverse complement strand
CGACGTCGCGCAGCAGGCGGCGCATGATCTTGCCGGACCGCGTCTTCGGCAGTTCGGGCACGACCATGATCTGCCGGGGCTTGGCGATCGGGCCGATCTCGTGCGACACGTGGTTGCGCAGCGCCTGGATGGCCTCCTCGCCCTTGGCCTCGTCCTGGGCGACGCCGCCGCGCAGGATCACGAACGCGACGATGCCCTGGCCGGTCGTGGGGTCGCTGGCGCCGACGACCGCCGCTTCGGCCACGGTCGGGTGGCTGACCAGCGCTGACTCGACCTCCGTGGTGGAGATGCGGTGGCCGGACACGTTCATCACGTCGTCGACGCGGCCGAGCAGCCACATGTCGCCGTCGTCGTCGTACTTGGCGCCGTCGCCTGCGAAGTAGTAGCCCTTGTCGGCAAAGCGCGACCAGTACGTCTCCACGTAGCGGTCCGGGTCGCCCCAGATGGTGCGCAGCATGCTCGGCCACGGCTGGTCGAGCACGAGGTAGCCGCCACCGCCGTGCGGCACGTCGTTGCCGGCGTCGTCGACGATCTTCGCGGAGATGCCGGGCAGCGGGCGCTGCGCGGAGCCGGGCTTGGTGGACGTGACTCCGGGCAGCGGCGAGATCATGATCGCGCCGGTCTCGGTCTGCCACCAGGTGTCCACGATCGGGGTCCGGCCGCCGCCGATGTTCTCCCGGTACCAAATCCACGCCTCGGGGTTGATCGGCTCGCCGACGCTGCCCAGCAGGCGCAGCGACGACAGGTCGGCCTTGGCGGGGATGTCCGTGCCCCACTTCATGAACGTGCGGATCGTCGTGGGCGCCGTGTACAGGACGGACACCTTGTAGCGGGCGACGATGTCCCACCAGCGACCCTGGTGCGGCGTGTCGGGCGTGCCCTCGTACATGACGGACGTGACGCCGTTGGTCAGCGGCCCGTACACGATGTAGCTGTGCCCGGTGACCCAGCCGACGTCCGCCGCGCACCAGTAGACGTCCTTGTCCGGCTTGACGTCGAAGACGTTCCGGTGCGTGTACGCGACCTGGGTGAGGTAGCCGCCGGTGGTGTGCAGGATGCCCTTCGGCTTCCCGGTGGTGCCGGACGTGTAGAGGATGTACAGCGGGTGCTCGGCGTCGAACGCCTCGGGCGTGTGCTCGTCGGACTGCTTGTCGACGAGGTCGTGCCACCAGATGTCGCGGCTGTCGTCCCAGGCGACGTCGCCGCCGGTGCGCTTGACCACGAGGACGTGCTGCACGGTCGGCGTCTTCGCGACGGCCTCGTCCACGGATGCCTTGAGCGGCAAGGCTTTTCCGCGCCGGTTCTGACCGTCCGAAGTGATCACGAGCTTCGCTTCGGCGTCGTCGATGCGGGCCCGCAGCGCCTCCGCGGAGAAGCCGCCGAAGACGACGCTGTGGGTCAGGCCGAGCCGGGCGCACGCCAGCATGGCGACGCCGGTCTCCGGGATCATCGGCATGTAGATGGCGACCCGGTCGCCGGTGGACAGGCCCAGTGAGAGCAGCGCGTTGGCGGCCTTGCAGACGTCGCGCTTGAGGTCGGCGTACGTGATGGTCCGCGAGTCGCCCGGTTCACCTTCCCAGTGGAAGGCGACCCGGTCACCGTTGCCGGCCTCGACGTGCCGGTCGACGGCGTTGTACGCGACGTTGAGCTTGCCGCCGATGAACCACTTCGCGAACGGCGCGTTCGACCAGTCCAGCACCTGGGTCCACTTGGTGTCCCAGTGCAGGTGCTCGGCCTGTTTGGCCCAGAACGCCTCCCGGTCGGCCGCCGCGTCGTCGTACATCTGCGCGGTCGCGTTGGCTTGGGCGGCGAACTCCTCACTCGGCGGGAACGTCCTGCTCTCGGTGAGCAGGTTGTCCAGAGCGGGGCTCTGGCCCGACGGTTCGGTCATGGTGCGTGACCTCCTGACTACGTGACGACCGCTGGGACCTGATCGTGGTTCGCGCGGCTGCCTGCGACGTTAGTGCCAACCGCGACCGTCCGACAGTGCTCGGCCGGTGCGGTCATGGTCTGGACCAATAACCTAGCGGGCCGCCGCCAGTTCGGCGACGGCCCTTCGGTACCACGGTTGGGTTGGTGCGGAACGGTCAGAGCGGGAAGACCGGCAGAACGACCCGCCTCCAGGTCGCGTTGACGACGATCGCCGCCGACGTGTAGAAGGCCGCGGCTGCGGTCACGATGCCGACGATGCCACCGATCTTGGCGATCGCCGTCGAGCCGGCGAACGCGCCGATGGCCAGCAGCAGGTAGGTCAGCGTCAGCAGGACGAACACGGCGAGGGTCGCGCCGTTGACGCGCAGCGCACCGATCGTCAGGTACGCCGTGATGATCGCGAACGTGATCAGGAAGAGGCCGGCGCCCTGCCCGGTCGGCGACCCTTTCAGCAACCAGGCGTAGAAGGCGAACGCGAGCCAGAAACCGCCGTACGTGCCGAACGCGGTCACACCGAACGTGTTGCCCCGCCGGTATTCCAGCATGCCGGCGAGCAACTGGCAGAGACCGCCGTAGAACAGTGCCAGCCCCACCACGGCGCTGAGCGCGTCGCCCGTGGTGATGATGCCGGCGTTGATGAAGCTGAGCACCAAGGTGGTGGCGGCGAAGCCGGCCAACCCGAGCGCGGCCGGATCGGCCAGGCCGGCGGGGGCTGCCGGAGCCTCCGTGCCGACCGTGCGCGTTTCCGTACTGGCCATGACGTGCCTCCTCCTCGTGGCGGCCGCCCTGGACCTGCAGGTTCGGACGGCGTCGTCCGCAACGTCGTGAAAGTGAACCGACAACAACTGGGGTACGCCCGTGTGGTGACGAGCACAACGGGGACCATCCCCGCCGTCGGCACGGTGACGGATCCGGTGCTGGCCGGCGCGCTGCGTGTCGCCGAGTCGATCGGCCTGCTCCTGGGCACGTGGCAGCGGGCGCCGCTGCAGGCGCTGGCCCGGCTGCACGTCCTGGCAGCGGCCGACCTGGTGCCGGCCGACCAGGACGACCTGTTGGGCAGGCCGAGGACCGCGCCGGGCGTGTCCGCCCGGCTGGAGCTGCTCGCCCGCTTCGTGTCCGGTGGCACGTCCGTGCCGGCGCCGGTGCTGGCCGCCGTCGTGCACGGCGAACTGCTCACGCTGGCGCCGTTCGGGGTCGCGGACGGCCTGGTGGCCCGCGCGGCGTCCCGGCTGACGCTGATCGCGACCGGTCTGGACCCGAAGGGTCTCGTCGTGCCGGAGGTCGCGTACCTGCGGGCCGGCGAGCGCTACCGGACGGCCGCTGTCGGCTTCGGCACGGGCGACCCGGAACAGGTCGGGGAGTGGCTGGTCTTCTGCTGCGACGCGATCATCGCGGGCGCCCGGGAGGCGGCCGGAATCGCGGATGCGGCCACGGTCGGGTGACCGGCATGCTGGACGGGTGGCCGACAACCTGGAGCTGACGCCGTCGCTGGTGATACCAGCGGCGGAGCTGCGCGAACGCTTCTCCCGGTCGTCCGGCCCCGGTGGCCAGGGCGTCAACACGGCCGACTCGCGCGTCGAGCTGTCCTTCGACCTGCGCAACACCGCGGCACTGCCGCCGGTGCTGCGCGACCGCGCCCTGGCCCGGCTGTCGCACCGCCTGGTGGACGGTGTGATCACGATCGCGGCCAGCGAGCAGCGCAACCAGCTCGCCAACCGCCGCCTCGCCCGGGAACGCCTGGCCGCACTGCTGCGCGCCGCGATCCGCGCGCCCGCCCCACCCCGCCGCGCGACGAAACCCACCCGGGGATCGGTGGAGCGCAGGCTGGCCGACAAGCGGCGGCGGGCCGCGACGAAACGCACCCGGCGGTCGAACAGCGAGGACTGAACCGACCGATCGGTGCCGGCGGCGATGACCCACGGACGGGTGCATCGCGCTGCGAGCCGGCGGCGGCCGCGCCAGGGTTGAGGTGACATTCAGCTCACCACATGGAGGACCGCACGTGCGCAGATCCCGGCTCGCCCTGGTCGCCGCCGCCGTCACCGGCCTGTCCCTGGCCGCCTGCTGGACCGGTGGCGTCGCCGAAGCCCAACAGGTGTGCGACGCGGCATCACTGGCCGGCGGGGAGGTGTGCCTCTATACCGGTGGCTTCCTCACCGGACGCGAGTTCGACATCAGCGTGCCGCTCGGCCAGCAGCTGCCCGTGCCGGGTGACGGCGTGTGCGTCGACCTGCCCAGCGGCTTCGGCACCGACGGATCGGCGACCAACGCGAGTCCGGACACGCTGTACGCGTTCGCCAGCAACTGCCCCGACACGCGGCCGGCGACGAGACCGGCCGCGGTCGTGGTGCCGCACTACAGCGGGAACATCCTGGCCGTCGGAGGGCGCACCGAACTGAGGTCGGTACGCCTGTGCGGTCCGGGACTCGCCCTCGACCCGATCGCGCTGACGTGTGCCTACCTGCGGTAGGTGCGTGTGCACAGTTGAAGGGTTGGACCGTCGACAACGGCTCAACCCTTCAACGCTGCACGTCAGCGGCGGTATTCGCCGTAGTCGTCGTTGTCCGAGTCTTCCGGCAGGTCGTGGTCCGACCGGCCGTTTCTGGAGTCGCCGCCCGACAGCTCACGCCGCAGGGCATCGACATCCATGTTGGGAGTGTGGTACTTGAGCTCCCGGGCCACCTTCGTCTGTTTGGCCTTAGCTCGGCCGCGCCCCATGGCTCGACCCCCTCATACGCGGAGACGGGGCGGCCGGGGGAACGGCGGCCCCGCTATCTCGACAACTGTTTCCTGGTAACTACCGTACCGTGCCGATGGGGTTCGGTGCGACGTGGCACGGGGTATGACGACGTGACGTACACATCCCGTCCCGGCATGACACGATGCCTGGGTGCCTCGTCCGTTCGTCGGCTACCTGCGGGTGTACGAGCCGTTGTCGGCTTTTGACGCTCCGTTGGCGGACCGGCTTCGCAAACGCCTCTCCGACCACTCGCTTACCCGTTCCGCCGTGGGCGAACGCGAGCAGGAACTGTGGCTTAGGTCACAAGTATCCCTGCCGGCCAGGATGCTCCCCGGCGAACTCGCCGACGGCCGGGCCGCGCCGAACGCCGCACTGGACGTCCTCGTGCTGCAGACGGCCGAGGTCCCGGCCAGTGAGACGGCGACCGTGGGCCCCGGTCCGCTGGTGTGCCCGTTGGACCTGCGGCCCCGCGCGGCGGCCGCGCTCGTCGGCTTCCTGTCCACGACCGTCGGCGTGCTGCGCACG
>DASZXM010000084.1:0-2234 GCA_035546415.1 Pseudonocardiaceae bacterium | reverse complement strand
ACCCCGACCGGTCCGGTTCGCACCCCCGACGAGGACGACCGCGTCCACGTGCTCCCGGTGTCGGCCCCGCTCGACCGCACCGCCCCACTCACGTGTGACTGGCGGGACGGAGACGTCTGGTAGCCGGGTTCGAATCGCCCGAATGGCCCTGGAACCTACGCTGTTCCGGTAGGGTCGAACCGGCGAAGGGGGTAGTGCGCATGAGCGTTGGGGCGAACGAGTCACCGGATGTCGGGAGTGCGGCCGCAGCCGGACTCGCCCGGGCGGGCGGCCAACTCGCCGGAGCGCGCCAGGCGGTCGCGGCGGGCACCGTGCGCCTCGACCCGGCCGCCGCGACGGCGCTGCTGTCCACCCTCGACCAGCTGACCAGCCAGGCCGCCAACCTGGTCACGTTCACCGACCAGGGCATGGACCAGCAGTTGCACCTGGGCCACAACTGGATCGGCGCGGTGATGGACCAGCGGTTGCGCGGCGCCGTCAACGGCGGGCCGGACTCGCTGCGACCTGTCCTCGCCGAACTGCACACGATGCTCGGCCAGGTGGCCGACACCGTCCGGCAGGCGGCCGGGATGACCACCGCCGCCGACCAGGAGTCCGCCGACCGGTTGCGGGGGACGACCCGATGAGCCGCTACCTCGCCGTGTGGCCGGCCGAACCCGACCCGAGCGACCTCGACGAGCAGGTGGACTGGCTCACCTACTCCCACCAGCAGCTCTACGACATGGTGCACAACGGCGTCGACCTCACGGCGGCCACCCACGTCGCGGCGGCGTGGGCCACGCTCGCCGAGTCGCTGAAGACCCTCGGCGACCACCTGGGCGCCGCGCTGACCGCGTCCGCCGACGGCTGGGAGGGAGCCGCCGCCGACCAGGCGCGCGCCGCGATCGGCACGCTCGTCTCGTGGGCCCACGACACCGGCGACGCGGCCGACGGGATGGCCGGCTGCCTGACCCGGCAGGTCGACAACGTGCAGACGGCCCGGTCGGCCATGCCGCCCCCGGTGCCCGCCGCGATCGTGCCCACCCGGCACACCTACCCGCCGGGTATGCCGATCCCGGCGAACGCCACCCAGACCAGTTCGTTCGCTGCCGCGCCCGGGGTCGCCGTCAGCCCGATCGGGAACCTGCGCCAGCAACAGGCGGCCCACCAGCAGGCCGCGCACGTGATGCAGCAGCTCCAGGTGAGTTCGCGCGCGGTGTACACCACCGTGCCGCAGTTCGCCGCGCCCAGCAGCCCGGTGGCCGACCCGCGGTCGCCGGGATCGCCACCGCCGCCCGCTCCGCCTGCCGCACCGCCGTCGGTGGGCCGGAACGCGCCGGCGACCGGCCTGCCGGTGCCCGGCGGTACGAGCGCGTTCGAGTCGCCGAGCACCGGGCGCGCGACCGGCGGTGGACGCGTGACCGGCGGTGGCCGGGTCGGCAGCGGTACCCCGGTGAGCGAGGAAGCCGTCGGTCGCGCGGCCACCGGCGAGGCGGGCGCGGCGGGCCGGCCGGGTGGTTCGGCGCTGGGCACCGGCGGCGTGCCCTCGGGTTCCCGGCGCGGCTCGGGCGAGGAACGCCGTAGCCCCAAGTACCTGGAGGAGGACCAGGACATCTTCGCCGTCGACGAGATCACGGCGCCGCCCGTGATCGGGGAGTAAGCGGCGATGCGCAACCCGGAAACGGGCTGGTTCTGGTTGACCCCGCTGGAGTTGTTCCTGCTGTGGCGTGCGGCCGACCTCGGCGACCCGCCCGCAGTGCTCGGCGTGCCACACGTCGGGCGGAGCGCGGCGGCCCGCGATGACCTGATGGCGCAGGGCTCGGCCGCGCTGGCCGACCGCGGCCTGGGCACGCTCGACCGGCCGGACACCGACCTGGACGACCTGGTGCGCCTGCTTGGTGCGCGGCAGCCGGGGCATCGCACCCTCTCGCTGCTGGCCGATCGTGCCGACGGCCGGGTGCGCGCCTTCGGCGCGATCGGTGGTGACGCGGCGGGGATCGTCTCGGTGGCCGACGACGACGTGCGCCTGGGCCGGGTGTGGCCGGGCACGGTCGCCGCGATCCTGGTGGACACGCTCGACCCGCTGCCGGCCGGCGCCGGACGCGTGGCGAACGTGGCCTGGCCGGTCTACGAGCAGGCGTGCGCCGACGGCGATGTAGGCGGCGCCGACGCGTTCCTCGCCACCCTGCGCGCGGCCGGTCTGCGCCCGCCCGAGGCCCACACGCTGCTGCGCGCGGTCACCGGCCGCACCGGCG
>DASZXM010000083.1:0-6676 GCA_035546415.1 Pseudonocardiaceae bacterium | reverse complement strand
ACGCCGCCGCCGAGGCGATGCGTGCGCACGTCCCGGCCTCCCACGACCGTCTCGCGCGGTTCGCGGACCCGGCGTGACCGGTCCGGCCGGGCTCGTCGTGTCCGGCCGGACCGGTGTGCGTCACGGCGCGCGGAACACCTGGACCTCCGCCAGTGCCAGGTAGTTCGTCCCGGACAGTTGCACCATCACGTACCTGCCGGACGTCGGCGCCGGAATCCGGGTCGGCCTGCCCATCGTGCCGTCCTGGTGGTTCGACCACACACCGGGCCGGGCGGCCTGTTGTGCGGGCGACAACGAATGGTCGAAGGGTGTGTTCGACACGAACACCCAGTAGTCCGAGTCCCGGTCCGTGCAGCAGTCCGACCGGTTCCACAGGTTGATGCCGGTGAGTGCCTGCGTCGACCCCAGATCGACCTGCCACCACGCGTTCCGGTCCAGGTCGGTGTGCGACAGCGATCCCGCGCCGTACGAACCGCTCGTGTTGCCGTCCACGGCGTGCCCGGCCGGGCTGTCGAACGCCGTCGACGACTGGGTCGCCTGCTTGCCCTGCGCCACGTTCAGCGACGGGTCGTACGTGTAGGCGCCGGCAGCGGTGCCGGCGGCGTTGGTGACCGTGACCTCCCCGTCGACGACACCGTCGGGCAGGGTCGCGGCGATCTGGTTCGGCCCGATGTGGTCGACCCGGGTGGCCGGACGGCCGTCGATCGCCACCGTGGCCGACGGGGTGAAGCCGCGGCCGGAGATGAGCACCTGGTGGTTCTGGATCGGGCTCACGGCGGCCACCTCGGGTGGCCGTGCCGTCGACAGCCCGACGTACCGACCCTGCAGCCCGGCGGCCGTCAGCACCTCATCCGGGATCACGCCGACACCCGGGTCGGCCGGGATGAGCTTGTTGCCGCCGCCGTCCACGAAGTCCGTGCCGACGTTGTCGCAGATGTAGTAGTTCAGCGGCCCGGTGTGGTAGCCGTTGCTGACGACGATGTGCCCGGTGGTCGAGCAGCCGCCGTTGAAGTAGCCGCCGTCGGCGTACTGCACGTCGCCGTCGATCCGGATGTACGCGCTGCCTTCGTCGTTGTACCAGGCGAAACTGGTCTGCTTGTTGCCGAACGTCACGTTGCCGCTGATCGTCAGGCCGTGTTGCGGGCTCTGACCCTGCGGGCCGTTGGTGTAGATCGGGCCGCCGTCGGTGCGCACGCCCATCACGTTGTAGATGACGTTGTCCGAGATGACGTTGTCGGCCTGGATGTTCGGGTTGGTGAACGGTGTCGTCGCGTTGGTGTGCCAGCCGGCCCAGCCGAAGCTGATGCCGCTGTAGGGCAGGTCGCCGATCTCGTTGTGGGTGATCGTGGTCTTGCGCGCGTACCCGCCCCAGATGCCCACCGCACCCGTGTACTCCACGCCCACGTCGTGCACGTAGTTGTCGGCGATGGTGTTGCCGACGGCGATCTCGGCGCCGGAGCCGACGGCGACGTGGCTCACCGACAGCGGACCGGACTTGGCCACCATGACGTAGCGACCGGCCGTGTCGGTGGGCACGGTGACCGTGCCGCCGCTCGCCACCTGGTGGCTCGACCAGACACCCGGCCGCGCCTGCTGCTGCTCCGGCGTCAGCCGGGTGTCGAACGGCGTGGCGGACGCGAACACCCAGAAGTCACCGAGGTTCGTGCCGTTGATCTCGGTCTGCCACAGCGGCCGCACGGCGCCCAGGTCGACCTGCCACGAGTCGGCGGTGCGGGTCACCGGTCGGCCGCGGGCCAGGTCGGTGGCGAACGCGGTCGGCTGTGGGTCGTCCGTCGTGCCGAACTCGATGCCGTTGCCGGACACGTCGTCGATCTCGTTGCCGGCGAACAGGTCCCCGCTGGCACCGTGGTACGCGCCGAGCCCGGCACCGCCCAGGTGCTCGAACGTGTCGTCCACGACGGACACGTCACGGGTGCCGACGAAGTCGACGGCGGCCGGTGGGCGGGTCCACGCGGCGAACGGACACGACCCGGCGGGCACCACGTACTGGCACAGGCCCTGCGTGCGCGAGCCGTCGACGCCCTGGACGTACATGGTGGCCTGCATGTCCGGGAAACCCGTGTCGGTGCTGGGCGTGAGCCACGTCGTGTACTCGAACCCGATGCCGCGGAAGGTCACGTCGTGCAGCGGGTCGTCAGCGGTCGATGTCGTCGTGACGAGCTGTTGCAGGACCGGGGCGACGAACGACATGGTGGCCGGGTTCTCGCCCTGTTTCGCGTCGTAGTAGACGAGGTGCCGGCCGCGGTCCAGGTACCAGGTGCCCGGGGACAGCAGCTCGTAGGCGTTCTCGATGCGGGACGGGGTCGCGTCGGCGGCCAGGCCGGGGAAGCCGCCGGACGGGTTGTCCCCGTCGGGTGCCTTCGGCGTGTCGGGCAGGTCCATGTTGTCCCAGCACGGCTGCCGCATCGTGATGGTGGTGCCGGAGATGCTGGCGACGTCGCAGCGCGGCTGCGTCCACGCGCCGTGGCCGCCGTCGAACACGAACTCGATGTCCGACGGGTTGCGCCAGGACGCCATGGTGTCGTCGGCGGCTGTGTAGCCGGTCGCCGTCCGGGTGAGCGTGACCGGAGCGCTGCCGGACGTGCGGGGGATGCGCGTGCCGTTCGCGTAGAGCTGGCGGGTGTCGAAGGTGGCCGGCGCCGACCACAGCCCGGGTGAGCCCGCGACGGGGCTCCAGCCGGTCACCGGCACGCCGCCGCTGAGCACCGGGTGCGCGCCGGGCGCCGCCTCCCAGACGACCCCGGAGTCGCCGGGACCGAATGCCAGCGGGGCGCTGAGCCGGTAGGTGCCGCCGGTCAGCTCGACGTGCACGTCGCGATGTCCGGCCAGACGGGCGGCGGACGTCTTGGCCTGCTGGATAGAGCACGGCTGCCGGGCCGAACACGCGGTGCCGTGCCCGTCGGGCGCGGCCGTGAGGACGTCGGCCGCGTTGGCCGGCGCGGAGGCGAGGGCCAGGCCACCGGCGGTGAGGGAGAGGACGCCCACCAGGGCGCGGATCAGGAGGTGACGCGGCATGGGCTGCCCCTTACAGACGCTGGAGGGGGTGCTGCGCTATCGATCCGATAAGGTAATTCGTCATACGAATGACGTCAACCGCTATGCTGACGGCGATGACCGAACCGAACTCCCCGCTGCGCGGCTGGCCGCGCCGCCCGCAACGGCTGGCCACGGGCGTGGTCGAGGACCTGGTCGACCGCATCGTCGGCGGCGAGCTGGCGCCGGGCAGCGCGCTGCCGATCGAACCCGTGCTGTGCGAGCTGTTCGCGGTGAGCCGGACGGTGATCCGCGAGGCGGTGAAGGCGCTGGAGGCGATGCGCCTGGTCACGGTGCAGCAGGGCCACGGCACGACGGTGCGGCAGGTGGCGGACTGGAACCTGCTCAACCCGATAGTGCTGGCCGCGTCGGTGCGGCACGACGCGGAGCTGTCCGTTCTGGAGGACATGGTCGACGTCCGGCGAGCGTTGGAGGGCAACATGGCCGGTCTGGCAGCCGTGCGGGCCGACGCGGAGGACCTGCGGCGCATCGAGGAGGCCCTTGCCCAGTTGCACGCGGAGGAGACCGACGCCGCCCGCTACCTGCGCGCGGACCTGGCGTTCCACGACGCGATCATGATGGCGTCGGGCAACCGGCTGGGCCGTGCGGTGATCCAGACGATCAACACGGAGGCCTTCCAGAGCCTGCGCTACATCGGTGAGCCGACAGCGGAGGATCTGAAGCACTCCAATGCCGAACACCAGGCGGTGTACGACCGGATCGCGGCCCGCGACGACAAGGGCGCGGCCCGCGCGATGAGCGACCACATCCTGCGGTCCTGGCGCAAACGCCGCCCGAAGACGGCGGACGGCCGCGGGAAGGTCAACCGCACCCGCTGGTCCTGACGTCCGGGAGGGGTCCCGTGGGCGGGTGCGATGCTGGGGCACATGAGGCCGGGCTGGGGAATCGGTGTGCTGGTGCTGATCGCCGCGGTGGGGTGTTCGTCGGGTGGTGACCGTGCCGCTCTGGCGAGCGGACCGCGGCCGGCCGACGCGTGCACGCTGCTCACGTCCGACCAGGTCGCCGCCATCGTCGGCACGCCGGGGCCGTACACGGGTGCGCACGAGGACCCGGCCGAGGACGGCTCGCCGGTGTGGGGCTGCACGTGGGGCACTCAGCTGTCCTATGCGGACATCCGCGAACTCACGGCGAAGCAGTGGGACGCCGTGCGGGCTCCCGATCCGGACCTGGACACCACGCGGCTGAGCGGAATCGGAGACCAGGCCCTGCTGACGAAGAACAAGGACGACGGCGGCAACTCGTACGTGTACTTCGCGGTGGGCGAGCGCTACTACGAGACGCAGGTCGCGGTCGACCGCAGCGGTGGCGACGACACGCCCAACTTTGGCCACGAGGCCGAAGCGGCCCAGGCGTTGGCGACGATGCTGCTGCCCCGCCTGTCCGGCTGAGCGACGACGATCACGGTGGCTGCTGCCGGCGGATGCCCTAGGATGTCCTATAGGCCATAACGAGGAGCTGCGATGACCGGGATCACGGGTGCCGTTGCCACGCCGCACCACTTGGCCACCGCCGCCGGCGAACGCGCCTATCGCAACGGTGGCAACGCGATCGACGCCGCGCTCGCCGCCGCTGCCGTGCTCACCGTGGTCTACCCGCACAACACCGCGCTGGGCGGTGACCTCGTCGCACTCGTGCGCACGCCGGATGGCGCGATCACATGCGTCAACGCGACCGGCACCGCACCGGCCGCCCGCAGCCTGGCCGATCTGCGCGCCCGGCACGGCGATCGCCTGCCCACCAGGGGGCCGGACACGATCACCGTGCCCGGTGTGGTGCGCGGCTGGGAGGCGCTGCGCCGGCGGGGCGCCGCACTGTCGTGGGCCGACCAGTTCGCATCGGCCATCGGCCATGCGGCAGATGGCGTTCCGATCGCCCGCTCGCTGGGCAGGGCACTGGCCGCCGAACGGGTCGCCCTCGCCGCCGATCCCGGTTGCCGGGCCGTTTTCACCGCAGGCGACACGCTCGTCCAGCCGAACCTGGCAGCCACGTTGCGCACGCTCGCCACCGACGGACCGGACGCGTTCTACACGGGACCCATCGCCGGGGCGTTGGCCGGCGGCCTGAAGGAACTCGGCTGCCCCATGACCGTCGACGACCTGGCCGGCTACGCACCCCGGGTGACCGACGCGATCGCCGCCGACTTCGCCGGTCACCGCGTCCACACCAGTCCGCCCAACACGCAGGGGTTCATGCTGCTGCGCACCTTGCGTGCGGTCACCGCGCTGGGCCGGGACACCGCCGACGTGCTGGTGCCGTTGTTCCTGGACGGCATCCGGGTGCGGGAAACCCTGTTGGCCGACCCGGATTTCGCCGCCACGGACCTGGACGACGGCTTCGACGAGATCGTGGCGCGGCTGGTGTCGGCCGGTGCGCCGGCCGTCGTACCGGCAGCCAAGGGCGACACCGTCGGGATCGCCGCCGCCGACTCGTCCGGCTACGCCGTCTCGCTCATCCAGAGCGTGTTCGACAGCTTCGGTGCCGCCGTGCTCGAACCGGCCACCGGCATCCTGATGCAGAACCGCGGCACCGGCTTCTCGCTCGATCCCGCCTCGCCCAACGTGATCGAGCCGGGCAAACGGCCCAAGCACACGCTCATGCCGGTGCTGGTCACCCGCGGCGGTGCCCTGCGCTGGGTCAGCGCCACCATGGGCGGCCACGGCCAGCCGCAGATCCACGCTCAGGTCCTGCTGCACCTGCTGGCCGGGAGGTCGCCGCAGGCGGCCGTGTCCGCGCCGCGCTGGGTCGCCGGAGCCCGGGAACCGGGCCAGGCGACGGACATCGTCCACTACGAGGCGGACCTGGACGGGTCCACTGTGGATCTGCTGGCCGGCTTCCCGCTGGCCGAAGTGCCGGCACGCACCGAATTCCTCGGTCACACCAACGTCGTGTCGGTCGAACCGGACGGGACGTTCACGGCCGGCAGCGACCCCCGGTCCGACGGATCGGCCGCCGTCGTCTGACAGCGGCCGACCGGCCGGCACCGCTACTTCGACGGTTTCTGCTGGTCCTCGATCTGCTTCTGGATCGACGGCCAGAACTGGTACATCTGCGTGGGGTAGGGCAGGTTCGGGAAGTACTTCTGGTACAGCTTCAGGAACGTGCCGTTGTCGGCCAGGTCGGTGAGCTGCTGGTTGTAGGCGGCCAGGAACTTGGTCAGCTTCTTGTTGACCGCCATCGCGCCGGGCTGTTTCTGCGGTGACACCAGCGCCACCTTCATCTTGCCCGGGTGCTGGCCGAAGACCTGGCCGACGTGCGTCGAGCCGAGGACGATCGCCTCCACGTTGCCGTCCAGCAACTGACTGACCGCCGCCGAGTCGGTCGGTTCGGACACCAGCTGCGACGACTTCATGTTCGACTTGACGAAGTCCTCCTGCTGGCTGTTCGCGCCTGCCCCGACCCGCTTGCCGGCCAGGTCGGCCACTGTGGTGGCGTTCGAGTTCGATGGCACGACGACCACGTTCTGGCCCCAGAAGATGGGCTTGGTGAACGCCACGCTCTTCTTGCGTTCGTCGGTGGCCACCAGCCCGACGGACATCATGTCGTACTGGCCGCTGGTCAGGCCGGGCAGACCGGCCTGGATGGTGGTCGTCTTGTAGACGAT
>DASZXM010000082.1:0-6136 GCA_035546415.1 Pseudonocardiaceae bacterium | reverse complement strand
TACTGGCGATGGGCGCGAAAGGGCTGCTCGCCGGCGGGGCGGCCGTCGCCGTCAGCGACACCGTCGGCGCCACGCAGGCCGATGCCGCCACCACGGGGACGGCCACCCCCGACTGGATCAACGTCGCGTCGTCCACCTACGGCGCCGACCCGACCGGTGCCAACGACTCCACCACGGCCTTCCGGAACGCGATCGCCGCCGCGACCAGCGCCGGTGGCGGCGTCGTGTACATCCCGGCCGGAACCTATGCGATCTCCGACACGCTGACGTGCGAGACCGTTCCGGTGTACTTCGTCGGCGACGGCCCGTGGGCGACGGTCATCGCGTTCTCCGGCACGGGCGACTGCTTCCGCATCTACGACAGCACGATCTACGGCCAGCGCACGAAGTTCGCCGGCGGGTTCGTGGGCATCACGATCGACGGGGCGAAGGCGGGCGCCGGGTCGGCCGGCCTGCACGTCGGCGACCTGCTCCAGTACGAGCTCGACCTGACCGTGCAGAACTTCTACGGCACCGGCAGCATCGGCGTGTACCTGGACAACAACTACTACTGGACCGAGCAGCTGTACGGCCGGATCTACGCGCAGAACTGCGCCAGCCACGTCGTCTTCGACTGGACCCCCACCAACCCCTTGAACACCAAGACCAGCAGCGGCAGCTTCGAGCGGTGTGACCTGGACATCTACCTCGACCAGGTCAACGCGAAGTTCGACGGCGTGGTGTTCCGCAACGGCGCCTTCACCACCAACGGTTCCCTGAAGATCCGCGGCAACTTCGGCTCCAGCGCCACCCCTGTCAGCTCGGCCGCGCTGCGGCTGACCGGGAACAACACCGTCAATGGCTACAGCAGCTACTCCGGCATCGTGGACAGCATGCTGGACATCGGCCTGGAGTGCGGGTCGGGCAGCTACACGCCGCAGACCATCGTGTTCGGCGCCCGCGAGAACGCGATCAGCGGATGCTACGGCGCGCTCAACTTCGGCGCCGCCGGCGACAAGTTCACCAAGTCGAACAACGTGAACAACGTCTTCAACTTCATCGGGCACACCGGCGGTGACCCCAGCCTGCCCGGCGGGTGGTCGACGTACAGCAGCGGCTTCCCGACCGGCGTCTCCGGGCACGTGGCGTTCCGCCTGCTGCCGACCGGCAACGAGGTCATGGTCAGCTGGGCGTTCGACATCGCGTCGGGCACGACACTGAAGTCGGGCACCTCCATTGTCGCCATCGACGGCAAGTTCTGTTGGAACGACAACAAGGTCGTGCCCGGCAACAACTCGGGCGGCGGGCTGACCGGCAACGTCTACGCCCCGGCCTACGTGACCGCGAGCAAGGCGCCGTCCTTCCAGTACGCGGGCCCGACGTACACCAGTTCGGGCGCGTCCTACTGGTACGGCCAGGGGGTGTACACGCTCAGCCTCGGCTGATCAACCGCCGTTGATCAACCGCGGCCGCACCGCGAGGTGGTCGACGCTCGGACGCTAGGCGTGCGGTTCCCAGGACAGCGTGCCGGCGGCGATGTCGTCGGCCACGGCGCGGACCCACTCCAGCTCGGCCGTGGTGACCGTGCGCAGATACTCGTGTTCCAGCAGGTGCAGCCGGGGAACTCCGTGGTCGACTGATGCCGTGATCACCGCTTCGGTCGCGGCCAGTCTCCGTTCCAACTCGGCCGCCCGACGCGCCAACTGCTGTCCCGTCTCCCGTGAACCGAGCAGGTGCAGGAACGACACCACGGCGGGAAACAGCGGGAACTCGTGCGCCGGGACGGCCACGTTGTCCCGCAGGCCGGCCAGCAGGGCGTCCCGGCCGGCAGGCGTCAGCTCGTAGACCGTGCGTTCGGGGTGGCGCGTGGCGCGCTCCACCGCGTGCACGCCGATCAGTTCGTCCCTGGCGAGCCGGTCGATGGCCGCGTGCAGCCCGGACCGGTTGCGCACGTTGACCACCAGCTCCACGCCGCGCTCCTTGATCAGCTGCTGCATGCGGTACGCGTGCATCGGCTCCTCGGCCAGCAGCGCCAGAACCGCGATCGTGACGGGGGAGAGGTGCCCACGGGTTGCCATAGGATGTACTGTACTAGTCCGTACTGTACTAACGGCGTTCGGGGGCTCACATGTCAACCGCGGTCCAGCGGAAACCGAAGGCGGGCGGCCTGCTGTCCACCCTGGTGGAGGTCGCGCTGTCGTTCGGCCTCTACTACCTGCTGCGCGCGTTCGGCGTCGGCGTGTTCTGGGCGCTCACCGCACCGGCCGTGGCCGTCGCCGCCGTCACCGCGTTCGTGACCCTGCGCAGGCGGCGGATCGACATGATCGGGCTGCTGGTGCTCTGCGAACTGGCCGCGACGATCATCCTGTCACTGGTCACCGGAACGCCCGGGTGGCCGCCGTGCGCGAACCGGTCTACTTCCTGATCGCGGGCGTCTTCTGCCTCGCCACGCTCGCCCGCCGGACCCCGTTCAGCCACGTGAGCACCGCGGCGATCGCGACGTTCGGCGACCCGAAGCGCGAGCGGGCGTTCCAGGTGGCCTGGGACGTGCCCGCGTACCGCGTGTGGCAGCGGCTGATCACGGCCGTGTTCGGCGTGCTCATGATCGGTTCCGGCGTCGTCCGGATCGTCATCCTGTCGCACGGGGACGTCGGGCACGCCGTGAACGTGTCCAACGTCGTGAGCCTCGTGACGATCGGGGCACTGGTGGCCGTCAGCGCGATCCTCATCCAGCCGCCCAGGAAGATCATCGAGGAACTGCTCGTACGGATGTGACGGCCGCGCGCCCCGGCCGGGTGCGGGGCCGGACCCGTCAGCCGACGGCGCGGATGCGGCGCACCACCTCGTCCGCGCCGATCGCCTGGGAGATGGCGTGCAGGTCGGGGCTGCGGGTGGAGCCGGACAGCGCGACCCGGATCAGTTGGGACGCTTCGCGGATCGAGCCCGGGTAGGCGTCCGGGTTGTTCTTGAACTCCTTCGGGCTCGGCGCGAAACCCTGCTTGGCGGCCAGGTTCCGGATCTGGTCGAACCACTCGTTCCGGTCCGGGAGGTCCTGGTAGCCGTCGACGAAGTCGCGGGCGAAGGCGGCCGCCACGTCCGGGTCGAGGCCGACGGGGGCGAGCCGCTCGTCGGTCGGACCGGACATCGGCGTGAACAGCGACGCGAAGAAGAACCCGTACGCGGACCGGAAGTCCGACCACTTGCGCAGGTCCTTGCGCGGGTTGGGGACGTTCTCCCGCTCGACCGCGATCGCCCGCAGCGCCAGGTCCGGCTCGGCGTCGAGCACGGCCGCGATCTCCGGGTCGTAGCGCAGTGCCCACTCACGCACCGCGTCGTAGACCTCCTGGTGGGAGAGCGTCGCGATGTGGTCGGCGCTGATGTTCTCCAGCTTCACCAGGTCCACCAGCGGGCCCGCGGCGCCGAACTGGTCCAGCCGCAGCGGCGTGGCCAGTGCCTCGTCCAGCGGCAGCTCGGCGAGCCGGCTGTTGGCCAGTCCGCGGAGGTAGTAGCGGACCGCCTTGGCGGGGTAGCCGGCCGCCAGGTAGTAGGCGACGTCGGATTCGGCGTCCTTGCGCTTGGACAGCTTGCGCTTCCCGCCCGGGATCTGCTTCATCAGCGGCGCGATGTGCGCGTACCGGACCGGCTCGAAGCCCAGCGCGTCGAACAGCTGCAGGTGCAGCGGCACCGACGAGATCCACTCCTCGCCCCGGACCACCAGGTTGACCCGCATCAGGTGGTCGTCGACGGCGTGCGCGAAGTGGTAGGTGGGCAGCCGCGGTGACTGGTCGGACGACTTGAGGATCACCGTGTCGTTGCGGTTGGCCTCGTGCTGCAACTCGCCGCGGATCGCGTCGGTGAACGTGACACGCTGCCGGTACGCATCGTCGGGCGCGCGGAACCGCACCACGTAGGGCACGCCTTCGTCCAGCTTGGCCCGCACGTCGGCCGGGTCCGCGTCGCGCCAGACCGCCCAGCGGCCGTAGTAGCCCGGCGGGATCTTCGCGGCCTGCTGGCGGGCGGTGATGTCGGCCAGCTCCTCCTTGGTGGCGAAGTCCAGGTACGCCTTGCCCTGACGGAGCAGTTCGCGGGCATACGTGAGGTAGACGCGCTCCCGCCGGGACTGGTGGTACGGGCCGTACGCGCCCTCGTCGTCGTGCTCGTCGGGGAGGATGCCGAAGTAGTCGAACGCCCGGTCGAACTGCGCGAGGACGCCCTCGACCTCGCGCGCCTGGTCGGTGTCCTCGATGCGGACCACGTAGCGCCCGCCGGAGTGCGTGGACAGGTCGCGGTCGATGTCGGCCACGTAGATGCCGCCGATGTGCAGCGACCCGGTCGGCGACGGCCCGAACCGCGTGACCAGGGCGCCCTCGGGCAGGTCACGGGGTGGGTAGTGCTGTTCCCAGTGCTCGGGTTCGGGCAGGTCAGCGGGGAACAGGGCGTCGATGACCGCGCGGTCCAGCATGGGTAGGCCAGTCTCGTTTCGGGGTCGGGGTGTGGTCAGCGATCCTAGGTTACCCATCGTCCCAGTTCGGACGCGCTGACGCCTCGCCGTGCGGTCGTCCTCGGCCGGAGGCGGTCGTCGCGGTGACCGCGGCCGCGGGTTAGTGTGCCTGGCGGTCCACCGCCACCCGTACCGGAGAAACCATGACGCCCGAAGAATTCCGTGCCGCCGGGCACGCACTGGTCGACTGGATCGCCGATCATCGCGACCGAATTCCGGATCTGCCGGTGCAGGCTCAGGTCGAGCCGGGGGAGGTCGCCGCGGGACTGGCGGCGGCGCCGCCCGCCGGGCCGCAGCCGTTCGCGGACGTGCTGGCGGACCTGGAGTCCGTCGTGGTGCCCGGCATCACGCAGACTCAGCATCCCCGCTTCTTCGCGTGGTTCCCGTCCAACGCGTCGCTGGCCTCCGTGCTCGGCGACCTCGCGTCGTCCGGGCTGGGCGCGCTGGGCATCACCTGGCAGTCCGCGCCCGCGCTGACCGAGGTGGAGGAGGTGGTGACGGACTGGCTGCGGGAGCTGACCGGCCTGGCGCCGGGATGGAAGGGCGCGATCCACGACACGGCGTCCACGGCGTGCCTGGTCGCGATGCTCGCCGCCCGGGAGCGGGCCACCGGGTACGGCGCCGACCGCGGTGGGCTGCAAGCGGAACCGGCGCCGCTGACCGTCTACACGACCGCGCAGGCGCACTCGTCGGTGCCCAAGGCGGTGCTGCTGGCCGGCTACGGCCGGGACAACCTGCGCATGGTCGACGTCGACCCGGTGACCTACGCGATGCGGCCGGAGGCGTTCGCCGACGCGGTCGCCGCCGATGTCGCCGCGGGCCACCGGCCGGCGGCGGTCGTGGTCAGCCTGGGCACGACGGGGACGACGGCGTTCGACCCGCTGGCCAGCATCCTGCCGATCGCGCGGGAGCACGGCATGTGGGTGCACGTGGACTCCGCGATGGCCGGTTCGGCGCTGCTGCTGCCGGAGATGCGGTCGCTGTTCGACGGGGTCGACACGGCCGACTCGCTGTCCTGGAACCCGCACAAGTGGCTGGGCACGGTGCTGGACTGCTCGCTGCTGTACGTGCGCGACTCGGACCACCTGGTACGTGCGATGTCCACCAACCCGTCCTATCTTCGGTCCACAGTGGATGGCAAGGTGACGCAGTACAAGGACTGGGGCATTCCGCTGGGCCGCCGGTTCCGCGCCCTGAAGCTGTGGTTCCACCTGCGGCTGGACGGCGTCGACGCGATCCGGGAGCGGCTGCGGCGCGACTTGGCCAACGCGCGGTGGCTGGCCGAGCAGGTCGCGGCGACGCCCGACTGGCGGGTGCTGGCACCGGTGGCACTGCAGACGGTGTGCGTGCGGCACGAACCCGACGGCCTGACCGGCGCCGAACTCGACGCGCACACCCTGGCGTGGGCGGACGCGATCAACTCGGCGGGCGGGGCGATGGTGACGCCGTCGGTGCTGGACGGACGGTGGATGGTACGGGTCTCGGTCGGTGCGGAGGCCACCGAGCGGGCCGACGTCGCGGCGGTGTGGGAACTGATGCGGGCCACGGCGGAGAAGAGCGCGGCCGGTTAGTTCGACACCGGGCACAACAGAACGGCGCCGCGCCGGTGTCTTCCGGGTATGACGAGTGGTCCAGGCTGGCCGATCGGCGACGACC
>DASZXM010000081.1:0-12507 GCA_035546415.1 Pseudonocardiaceae bacterium | reverse complement strand
AGAGCTTTCGCGTTCGCCGGAGGGGTGGTGTGGCCTCGATAGCGACAGAGACCCGCGGTCCGGTCACGACCCCGGCCGCGGGTCTCCGTCAGGCCGTGTGGATCGTGGGCCAGGCGAACTCCTGGCGCGCGTTGATCGGCCATGTGTCGTCGTTGAGCAGGCGCTTGAGGATCTTGCCCGTGGCGTTGCGTGGCAGTTCCGGCACGAAGTACACGTCCCTGGGCACCGCGAACCGGTACAGCTTCTGGTGGACGAACTCGCGTACGTCGTCCTCCGAGAGCTGCGCGCCGTAGCGGAGCACGATGTACGCCGCGAGTCGCTGGCCCCACTTCGCGTCCGGTACGCCGACCACCGCGACGTCCTGCACCTGCGGCAGCGAGATGAGCAGTTCCTCGACCGGCCGCGGGAACACGTTCTCGCCGCCGGACACGATCATCTCGTCCGCTCGGCCGGTGACGAACAGGCGGCCGTCGGCGTCCATGTAACCCCGGTCACCGGTGGACATCAGGTGGTGCGCGATCGGCACCGAGCCACCCTCGGTGTAACCCTCGAACAGCATCTCGTTGCCGACGTACAGGTGCCCCTCCGCGCCGGGCGGCACGGGCCTGCCGTTGTCGTCGAACACGCCGACCCGGGTGCCCGGCGGACAACGGCCCGCCGTGGTCGGGGCGGCGCGCAGGTCGACGGGGTCGGCGATGCTCGCCCACGACACCTCGGTCGACCCGTACAGGTTGTAGAGGATGTCGCCGAACGCGTCCATGAAGTCCGTCACGAACGAACCCGGCAGCGCCGACCCGCTGCTCGCGACGATGCGCAGGCAGGACAGGTCGTAGCGGCGTCGGATGCGTTCGGGCAGGTCCAGGATGCGCTGCAGCATGATCGGCACCGCGAACAGCGCCGTGCACCGGTGCTCGGCGATGGCCCGCAGGGTGCGTTCCGCGTCGAACCGGCGCTGCAGCACCAGCGTCGCGCGCAGCGGCATGCTGATCTGCATCGCGGCCAGGCCCCACGTGTGGAACAGCGGCGCCGCCACGAACATCCGTTCACCGGCGCGCAGCGGGATGCGGGAGAGCATCGCCGCCGCCGTGCCCAGGCCACGCGGTGTCGGCCGGCGGGCACCCTTCGGGATGCCGGTCGTGCCCGACGTGAGCACGACGATCCGGCCCGGTCGCTCGGCCGGGTGCAGTCGCATGTTCGGTGCGCCGTCGATCAGGTCGTCCACGGTGGGATACCCGATCTCACTGTCCGCCCACGTGCTGATCCGCAGGAAGTCGCCCGGCACGTCCTTGATGGCCGGCGCGAACTCGTCGTCCGCGAGCACGGCCACCGGCTTGTGCTTGCCGATCACGTCGCTGACGGATTTCGCCGACAGGCCCGTGTTCAACAGCACCGCGTCCGCACCGATCAGTCCACACGCGATGATCGACTCGGCCATCGCGGCGTGGTTGCGGCACATCAGCGCGACCGGCTGCCCGGCGCCGACGCCGTTGGCGGCCAGTCCGCTGGCCAGGCGCCTGCCCCGCGCGACGGCGACGCCGTAGCTGCGGATGCCGCGCTCGTCGTGCAGCGCCGGGTCGTCCTCACCGCGGGCCGCGGCGGCCTGGTAGCCGCCCGGCACGGTGGCACCCCATCTGGCCAGGCTCGCGATCTGCCGCGCCACCTTGTCCGGCCGGCCCGGCGACACGACACCCGCCTTGATCAGGGTCGTCGCCACACCGAGCGATGTGGAAGCCTTGTCCAGGTGTTGTGCGATGTCCGCCATCCGAGCCGGACGGCCGGACAGGTGCCTGCCGATCTGCTCACTGACCTCGGCGACCCGCTTGCGGATCAATCCCTTGTCCAGGTGCGGCATCATCACCTGCACGACCAACTGGGTACGCAGACCCGTCTCCGAGCGCAGCTCGATCGACATCCACCGCTGGTCGTCGCCGACGACGCACCACACTATGTGTTGTTCGGGCCGGTACACGATGGCGTCCATCTCGAACGACATCACGTTCTCCCTGTCCGGACACAACCGGACGAGGCAGCGCGGCCCACGCCCTACATCAGCCTGCTCGACGACCTCGCACCACGACAACTCCGGCACGAACCGGGAATACAGCTCGGGCGACCCGAGCACCTTCCAGACCCGGTCCGGCGGGTGGTCGATGGTTGCGGACGTCTCCAGGACATCGTCTCGCATGCGTTTCCTCACCGTTGCGCACGCAGGACCCCCGACGGTCACCTGTCGACGAGTGCGGTGTCGTTCCACGATGCTCGTGGCCGAAGAACTTCACCACGTGCTCACCTCAAGTGCCCGAAACCGTACCAGCGAACGGATGTACGCCTGCTACTCCGAATGATTGACAGAATTGTCACAGTTAACGCCCATCCGGCCGAAACACCACCACTGTCAGCGATCATCGCTGGTGATCGGTTGGTCCAAGTGTGGACATTCGGGGCCTGCCGCTTACCCCTAGGGAGTTGGGAATGAGTGATCCCCTAGTCGACGAGAAATCGACCGCGCTGATGCACGAAGCGATGCCCTATACGGCCACCCTGGGGGTGGAAGTGCTTGGTAGCGCCCCTAGTGAGGTGAAAAGCCGTCTGTTGTGGTCTGAATCACTGACCACGACGGCCGGGATCATGCATGGTGGCGCGCTGATGTCGCTGGCGGACGCGAACGGTGGGTTGTGCGCGTTCCTCAACCTGCCCGCCGGGGCCGGCACCAGCACGATCGACTCGAAGACCAACTTCGTGCGGGCGCTGCGCGGCGGGTACGCGACGGCCGTGTCCCGGCCGCTGCACGTGGGCAGGCGGGTGATCGTCGTGGAGACGGACGTGCTGGACGACGAGGGTCGCCTGGTGGCGCGTGTGACGCAGAGCCAGATGGTGCTGGAGCCGTCATCCTGACAGCGGTTTACGTAGTCTTGACGGAGTTCGAAAATAACCCGCCATGAGGGCAATCCGACTTGTCATTGCGGGTCTCGTGATGGGGGTGTCCGTGACGATGTCCGTCGCACCGGCCAACGCCACGGACACCGGGACGAACTCCCAGGTGGGGATCGACTTCCACCAGTGGCGCGCACCGCTGGGCTTCCTCGCCGGGCGGTTCGCCGGCACCCGGCCGGGCGCGGGCGGTATCACCATCGGGCGACCGCTCGGGTCGACCGACTACACCGACCCCACCCTGGGCACGACCAGGCCGTACGACTACGCGACGTGGACGTCGCCGGTGCACCGCATCGACTTCGGCGCCACTCAGCTGGTGTCGTCGTGGAACGCCACGACCCCGGCCGGCACGTGGCTACAGGTGCAGATGCGGGGCACAACCGCGACCGGCACCGAGACGAACTGGTACGTGATGGGCCGGTGGGCGTCCGGTGACGCCGACATCCACCGGACGAGCGTGCCCGGCCAGACCGACGCCACCGGCACGGTGGATGTCGACACTTTCGAGGCGGCGAATGGAGTAACGCTCACCGCCTACCAGTTGCGCGTCACGCTGTACCGGGCGACGGGCACCCGCACCACGCCGACGCTGCGCATGGTCGGCGCGATGACGTCGGCGGTGCCGCCGCGGTTCGACGTGCCGGCCAGCCCACTGGGCGGTGCCGAGGGCATCACCCTGCCCGTGCCGCAGTACTCCCAGGACGTGCACACCGGCCAGTACCCGGAGTACGACGGCGGCGGTGAGGCGTGGTGCAGCCCGACGTCCACCGAGATGGTGGTGGAGTACTGGGGCAAGCACCCGACGCCTGCCCAGACGGCGTGGGTCGACCCGAGCTACGCCGACCCGAGCGTGGACGTGGCCGCCCGCGGCACGTACGACTACGACTACGAGGGTGCCGGCAACTGGCCGTTCAACGCGGCCTACGCCGCCAGCTACGGCCTGGACGCGCACGTCACGCGGCTGCACTCGTTGACCGAGTTGGAGTCCTACATCAAGCGCGGGATTCCGGTGATCACGTCGCAGTCGTTCTACGCCGACGAACTGACCGGGTCGGGTTACAACACGTCCGGCCACCTGATGGTGATCGTCGGCTTCACCAAGTCGGGTGACGTGATCGCGAACGACCCGGCGTCGCCGAACGACCCCGCCGTGCGCCACGTGTACCAGCGGCACCAGTTCGAGACGGTGTGGCTGCGCACCCAACGGCACCTGACCAGCGGCGGAACCGGCAGCGGCTCGGGTGGTGTCGTCTACATCATCACGCCGCACGGCATGCCGCTCCCGTAGCCCGCCGCGGTGGCGACCCGGCGAACACGAACTTCCGTCGCGTCGCTACATTCCGACCAGCCGGTGGGCCCGTGCCGACGCGCCTCGTGCGCGGGCCCGCCGAGCTGTCACCATCAACCACCATCAACGCTGTCACCATCGCCGTGTGGACCTCGTGTTCGTCTACGGCACGCTGATGCCCGGCGATGTCGCGTGGCACCGGGTGGCGCCGCACGTCGTCGGCAAGCCGGTGCCCGGCACACTGCGCGGCACCCTCTACGACACCGGGCGGGGCTATCCGGCCCTGGTCGCCGACCCGCTCGACGACGTCCCCGGCTGGACCCTGCGACTGCGCTCCCCCGACGCCGTGCTGCCGGAACTGGACGAGTACGAGGGCGACGAGTACGCGCGCGTGCGGGTGGTCGATTCGGGAGGCCGGCCCTGCTGGACGTACCTGTGGACGGCGCCGCTGGACGGCCTGGTCCGATTGACCGGCGGATGGGCTGCGGCCCGGCGGTGACACGGTCGGTGACACGGCCGGTGACACCGTGGTCGTGTCGGGGTCGCCGGGGCCGCGCACCGGTCGGGCAGACTGGCGCCATGTGGTTGGCGATCGTCCTCGGAGACTTCCCCGATGTGCCCGACTCGGTGGTGGTCCGGTTTCCGGTGCCCGCCGACGTCGACGACTACGAACCGGTCGTCGACGACGTCGCCGCGGCCGTCGACCAAGCCGTCGCCGACCATCCGGGCCTACCGGTCGTGCTGGTCGGTGACGGCATCGGTGGCATGGTCGCCGTGCGGTACGCGCAGCGCTACCCCGATCCGGTGGGCGCGCTCGTCCTGGTGGCCCCGGTGCTGGGGCCGTGGACGGCGCTGGACCAACTGTCCGAAGCGGACGTCACCGGGCCGTGGTCGCGGCGGACGCTGGCCGCGATCGAGGAATGCCTGTCCACCATCGACTTCGACCATCCGCTCGGCGACGACCTGCCGGCGCTCTGGCTGCACGGCGACGACGACGCACTCGTGCCGGTGGCCGACACGCGGGCCGGCATGGACCGCATCCGCGGCCTGGGCTTCCGGGAACGGATCTACCCGGGCGTGCTGGACCGCGCCATCGCCGTCGGCGACGTGACCGCGTTCCTGGCTCAGCTCTCGTCGACGGGCGCCGGCTCGTCCTGACCGTCCAGGAACCGCGCCACCAGGCCGCGGATCACCGTGGCCATGGAGAAACCGTTGGCCGCTGACCACGCGCGCAGGCGGGAGTGCAGTTCGGTGGGCAGGCGCACCGGCACGACCTGGTTCTCCCTGCCGACGTTCGCACCGCCGCTGACCAGGCCGCGCGAGTACAGCTCCATGAAGCCCTGTCCGGTGGGCAGCAGGTGCGCCGGGTCGATGCCCTGTTTGCTCAACCAGCCGGTCCGGTGCACCGCCTGCCGGCCCAGGAGCCACGCGGTGACCCGCTGCCGGTCGTCGGGCTCCAGGCTCTCCAACGCCCTGGCCAGCAGCTCTTCCGGCTTGGGCGCGTCCGGACGGTCCCCCGGCCACGGCTCCTGTTCCGGCGACGCCATGTCCCACCCCCAGCGATATCGTCGGCGATATCGCCCATGGTATCGCGAGATATCGCCGGTTCACAGGGCGTGCACGGCACCGCCGTCCACGCTGATCACCGTGCCGGTCAGGTAGGACGCGGCGGGTGACAGCACGAACGCGGCCACCCGGCCGAACTCGTCCGGCTCGCCCATCCGCCCCAACGGCACACCGTCGGCGCGCCGCCGCATGGCGTCGGGGTCGCCGCCGACCAGGTGCAGCATGCGGTCGGTGGCGAACGCCCCGGGCAGCAGGCTGACCACCCGGATGCCGCGCGGACCCAGTTCACCGGCCAGCGTCTTGGCCACCATCGCCAGGCCCGGCCGGAAACCGTTGGAGATGGCCAGGTTCGCCAGTGGCTCCCGGACCGACGTGGACAGCACGAGCCCGATCGCCCCGCCGTCGGGCAGTTCGTCGGCCACCGTGCGCAGCAGCCGCAGCGTGCCGACGAACACCGATCGGAACGCCGACTCCCAGTCGTCCAGTGCGGTACTCAGCACCGTGCCGGCCGGTGGACCGCCGACGCTGACCAACATGCCGTCCACCCGGCCGAACCGTTCCTTCGCGGTGGCCACCAACCGGTCCGCGAGGTCCGGATCGGCGTTGTCACCCGGGATTCCCACGGCAGCGCCGCCCAACTCGGCCGCCGCGGCCGTCACGTTCTCCTTCGACCGCGACGACAGCACCACACGGGCACCGTCCGCGACCAGCGCGCGGGCCGTGGCGAAACCGAGCCCCTTACTACCGCCCGTCACGAGGTACACCCGTTCGGCCAAACCGAGATCCATGCGCGCTCCTTCGTCGACACCCTCGGTGAGCATTCCACGACCACATCCCACGATGACATCCGCGCCATCCCTGCGGGACAATGGGAAACACTATGGATGACCGCGTCGAACTGCTGGTCACGGTGGTCGTCGCCGCCGAGACCGACCAGGCCGCCCGGGCGGCGTGCCGGGACCTGGTGTGGCAGGTCGACGGCCGCGTCGTGGAGACGGCCGACTGTTCGGCCGAGGAGCCCGGCTGCTGGTCGGTGACCATGCGCGTGCCCACCGAGGAACGCGCCACGCACAACCTCGCGGCCCCGCTGGCCAGGGCGGTCCGCGTGTTCATCCGCGGGCTCGGACCGGACGTGACAGTGCCTCGCGTGTCGTGCGAACCGCCCACGGCGTGGACCGTGCTGGACGACCCGGACCTGGTGACGTCGCTGGTCAGCGGCGCGGAACGGCTGCTGGTCGAGGCGTGGCACGGGGACGACCCGTACCCGGGCGGGGAAACGCCTGCGGTGGCACCGGAAACGCAGCAGGACGGCGCGCTGGACGACCGCGCGCTGGACGACGACGCATTCAGCGACGACGCACTCAGCGACGGCGACGACGTTCCGGCAGCGGAACCGGATTCACCCGAGCCACCAGTGGTTTCCCAGACGTGGGTGCCGCCGGAGGAGGCCGATGGGCAGGGGTGCCGGTTGACGCTCCGCGTCGATGTGGCAACCTCCCGGGCAGCCGGCGCCGAATGGCAGGCCAGGGCGCTGGCCAGCAGGATCTCCCGGAACGCGACCCTGACCGGGATCACCGAGCGCGATGGCGTGCTCAGCGTGCTGGTCGACCTCGGCACGGTGCGAACGCCGCCCCCGCAGACAGTGCTGACCGCTGTGTCGGCCCTGGACCGGCCCGGGTGGTCGGCGCTGCGCTGGGAGGGCGAGAAAGCTTTGACCACTTGGACGGCGCGGCCACGGCCTGTATCCGGAATCATTGAGTTGGAGTTGTCGTCGAGCCCGGACGTCCGGCGACACCGAGGGTGACCTGACCCACACTGCCGCGGGACGTCGGACCCGCGTTGATTCCGTATGGCTCAGGCAAACCCAATCCGTTCGGGTGTTGAACCCACCCAATCAGCCGACCGCGGTTGCGAGGTGATCCAGGCCGCCCGCTAGTTTCCAACGCAACTGTCAACATCAACTACGCACGATCAACCAAAGCAGGAGATCATCCCCAGATGGCTAGCGTCGAGGAAGTTCGGGCCGGTATCGCCCTGGCGAACCAGCAGGCGTCGGAGAGCATGGCCGCGCTGCAACAGGCCAGTTCGGCGCTCGAACAAGCGCAGGGTGCGCTGACCCAGGTCACCCAGGGTAGTGCGCAACCGGATGCGGAACAGGCAAACGGCCTGCTCGCCCAAGCCGTCCGGGCGATCGGTGAGGCAACACAGAGCGTCAGCGCGGCGATCTCCACCGCCGAGAGCTACGCGGCCCGTTTGTAGGGCCGGTCGTGTCCATCGAGGCGATCCGGGCGACAACGGCACAGGTGCGCGACCAGCTTGTGGCCGCGCACCAGGACGTGCGCATCGCGAGGGAGCAGTTGGCCGACGCGGTGCGCACGCTCGCGGACCTGAGCCGCAACCACTCCGAATCGCTCATCCCCCCGGAACACCGGGCGGCCGACGAGCAACTGGCCGGGTGCCTCGACCTGCTGGCCGGAAGCATCGACTGTGTCGACCGGTTCGCCGCCGGGCTGTAGGCACAAGGGGTGTGGCGTTGAGCAAGCGCATCGAACGGCGCGAGAAGATCGTGACCGCCCTGGAGGAGTTCCGCACGGCTGTCGGCGTCGCATTGGGAACTGCCGGGCGACAAGAGGACCGCGTGGCCGAGGAACACGCCCGGCTGATGGTGGAACTGTGGTTGCGCGCCGAAGGAGCGGCCGCCAGCGCCGATCCGGCCTTCACCGCACTGCTTACCAACCCGCGGCTCGCGGACGTGGCTGCCGCGGTCGCCGCCGACCGCGGCGAGCACTTCACCGAGTGGTCCCAGCGTGGTCCGCTCGCCCTGACCGACCTGGTCACCAAGGCCGCGCCGGGCGCCGCGGGCGAACCGTGGCAGACGTGGCTGGGCAGCATCGGCACCGCGGACGGCCTCGGCGACCTGCCCGAACTCTGGCGCATCGGCACGGCCGTCGCGGACTACGCGCCCGACCAGGTGCCGTTCCCGGTCGCGGTTCCCCTGCTGGACGCGGCACACCTGCACATCGCCACCACGTCGGAGAGCCGCGCCGCCGCCGAGGCGCTCGTCGAAACGTTGGTGCTGCGGGTGCTCAGCTACCTGCAGCCCGGCCTGGCCCACGTGCACGTGTGGGACACCGGTCAGCTGACCGGGTCCCTGCCGGGCCTGTACCCGTTGACCCGCGCGGGTTTGCTGACCGTGCACGATCCGGCGCGGCCCGGTGAGTTGTTGGACGAGCTGTCCGAACACATCCGCCGCGTGCACACCGGCGTGCTGGCCGGCGGTGACACGTCGCTGCGTTCGATCAGCGGCCGGACCGGCAGGCGTACCGAACCGTGGCGGCTGGCGGTGCTGTTCGGCAACCGCGACCGGCTGCCCGACGACCAGCACCAGCAGTTGCAGCGCGTGGCGCGCAACGGCTTGGCGTGCGGCGTGCAGCTGATCGTGGTGGACGTGCCGGTCACCGTGAACAGTCCGATGGAGATGGTCGACTTCCGCGACGACGGCACCGTGAAGTGCACGATGACGGGCCCGTTCGCCACGGTCACACCCGATCCACCGCTGCCCAGGACGGAGGTGCCCCGGGCGTGCGCGGCCATCGCGGAGGAATTGGAGGACCGCAGGGCCCGGCTGTGTACGTTCGCCGACCTGATGCCGGACGCGTTCTGGCAGGAGAGTTCCGGCCCGGGGTTGCGGACCCCGGTCGGGTTCGTCGACGGCGTGCCGGTGGACGTCGTGCTCGGCGACTCGTCGCCACACGCCCTGGTCGGCGGGCCGAGCGGATCGGGCAAGACGAACTTCCTGTACGCCCTGCTGGGCGGCCTCACGGCCCGCTACTCGCCGGACGAGCTGGAGCTGTATCTCCTGGACTTCAAGGAAGGCGTGTCGTTCGCCCAGTTCACGCCCGGTCGCCGTGACCCGTCGTGGCTGCCGCACGCGCAACTGGTCGGCGTGAACGTCAACGGGGACCGGGAGTTCGGTGTCGCGCTGCTGAAGTTCCTCGCCGACACCATGCGCAGGCGCGCGGACGTCGCCAAGCAGTTCGAGGTCACCAAACTGGAGGAGCTGCGCGCCGAGGACCCGACCGGCCGGTGGCCGCGGATCGTCGCGGTGATCGACGAGTTCCAGTACCTGTTCGCCGAGCGCGACGCGGTCGCGGCGACAGCGGTGCAGCTGTTGGAGGACGTGGCGCGGCGCGGCCGGTCGCAGGGTATCCACCTGGTGCTGGCCAGCCAGGACGTGTCCGGCATCGAGGCCTTCTGGGGAAAGCCGGCCATCTTCGAACAGTTCATTCTGCGCGTCGCGCTCCCCAAGGCGCGGCGCGTGCTGGCCGAGGTGAACGACGCGGCCGTGGAGCTGCCGCGCTGGCACGCCATCGTGAACCACGAATCCGGTGTGCGGCAGGGCAACCAGCTGGCCAGGATCCCGGACGCGACCAGCAGGGGCACGTTCGACGCGCTGCAGCTGAAGCTGTACGACCCGGCGTCGGAGCACCCGCCGCGGCTGTTCGACGGCAGCCACGTGCCACCGTTGGACATCAGCGGCCTGTCGCCGTCATCCGGTGTGCCGGTCGCGGTGCTGGGCCAGATCATCGATGTCGAGGGCAGTCCGGCGTCGACGGCGCTGGCCGGTGCTCCGGGCCGCAACCTCGCGGTGATCGGGTCGCTGGCGTCGGACGCGGCGAGCGTGCTGGGAGCGGCCGGACTGTCGGTGGCCGGGCAGCACCGGCCGGGCACCGCCCGGTTCACGCTCAGCGCGCTGGTCGGCGACGCGGCACAGCCGGTGAGCCGGCTGGCCGAGCGGTTGCGGCTGGCCGGGCACGACGTCACGGTCGTGGAACGCGACGACCTCAAGCCGTTCCTCGCCGAGACGGCGGCGGCACTGCCGAACTCGCCGGGTGACCAGCCGCACTATGTGTTCCTCTACGGCGTGGACGCGGTGCAGGCGACGCTGGAGACGCGAGACCCGGGCGGTTCCGGTCTGGACCACCTGCGCACGGTGCTGCGCCACGGCCCGGAGCACCACACGCACGTGTTCGGCTGGTGGCGCGGCGTCAGCAGGCTGAAGGCGAGCCTGCCGATCGGCCAGGTGGACGACATCGGGCCGTGGGTGGCGTTCGACGTGCAGGGACAGGAGTTGTCGATGCTGTCGCCGGGCCAGGTGATCGCGTGGTCGCCACGGGCGCGGCGCGGGTTGTTCTTCGACCGGTTCGCGCACGCGCGGCCGCAGGTGATCATTCCGTTCGACGTCGACAAGGATGCCTCGAAGAACGTCTCGGAGGATGTTTCGGAGGTGGCACGTGACCAGTGACGCGGTGCGCAGGTACAAGGAACTCGCCGAGCTGAACACGGAGGCGGTGCGCCGGATGCAGCAGCGCGACCGGGCCGTGGCGGACGAGTTGCGCAAGCGCCTGGGTGACGCGGAGCGGGCGCTGTCCGAGGCGATCGCGCGGCAGCGGGCGTCGCTGGCCGGGGTGCGGTTGCACTGGGAGTCGGCCACGGAGGCGCTGTGGGGAGAGAAGTGGCTACAGATCGGCCGGCAGCCCGCGCCGACGGACCCGCCGGAGGGCATGACGGCGGAGTTGGCGGACGCCGAGGTGGGCCGAACCTACGAGGTGCTCCTGGACGCGCTGCGCAAGCCGGCCCTGCTACCGCTACCCCGCCGCAATTCCTGAACTGCTTCGTCTCGGAATACGGGTGACGGATCGGAGGTTGTGCTGTCCATGACCACTGGACTGGAGATTCGACTGGCGTCCCGCCCGCACGGCTGGCCCACCATGGACAACTTCGACCTGGTCGAGGCCGACGTGCCAGCACCGCAGCCGGGCCAGGTGCTGGTGCGCAACCTGGTGATGAGCGTCGACCCGTACATGCGCGGCCGGATGAGCGACGCGAAGTCGTACGCGCCGCCGTACGAGGTCGGCAAGGTCATGCACGGCGGTGCGGTCGGCGAGGTCGTCGAGTCGACGGTCGACTCGCCGCGGCCCGGTGACATCGTGCTGCACGGCCTTGGCTGGCGGGAGTACGCGGTCGTGGACGCGGCACAGACGACGGTCGTCGACCTGTCGCTGGCACCGGCCGGGGCGTACCTGGGTGTGCTCGGCATGACCGGCCTGACGGCGTACGCCGGCCTGGTCGAGGTCGCGGCCTTCCAGCCCGGGGACACGGTGTTCGTGTCCGGCGCGGCGGGCGCGGTCGGCTCGGTCGTCGGACAGATCGCGCGACTGAAGGGTGCCAAGCGGGTCATCGGCAGCGCGGGCTCGGCGGCGAAGGTGACACACCTGATCGACGAACTGGGCTTCGACACGGCGTTCAACTACAAGGACGGCCCGGTCGCGGCACAGCTGGCGGAAGCCGCACCGGACGGCATCGAGGTGTACTTCGACAACGTCGGCGGCGAACACCTGGAAGCCGCGGTCGGCGCGCTCAACGTGCACGGCCGGGTGGCGGTGTGCGGCATGATCTCCCAGTACAACGCGACAACCCCGTCACCGGCACCACGCAACCTGAGCGAGATCGTGAAGAAGCGACTGACCATCCGCGGGATGTTGGTCAGCGACCACGCGCACCTGCGGGACCAGTTCGTCCGCGAGGTGGGCGGCTGGTTGCGCGAGGGGAAGCTGCGCTACCAGGAGACGGTGGTGGCGGGACTGGCGAACGCGCCGGAGGCATTCCTGGCCATGATGCGCGGCGAGAACACGGGCAAGATGCTGGTCACGGTCCCG
>DASZXM010000080.1:0-14118 GCA_035546415.1 Pseudonocardiaceae bacterium | reverse complement strand
GAGGTCGCCGACGCATGGCACCACCATTTCGTCTGCCGGCTGTGCGGCCGGATCGACGACGTGCCGTGTGTCACCGGTGAACGGCCGTGCCTGACACCGGACGGCGACTTCGGTGTCGTCGAGGAGGCCCAGGTCATCTTTCGTGGAGTGTGCAGGAGGTGTCATGACTGAGTCAGCGCGTCGGTTCAGGGACATGCTGGCCGCGGAACAGCGCAGCGCCGTGCTCTACCGGGGCATGGCGGCGGGCGCTCAGGGTGAGCGGCGGGAGATCTTCGAGCAGCTGGCCGCCGTCGAGGACAAGCACGCCGCGCACTGGGCGGCGAAGCTCGTCGAGATCGGCGAACGCGTGCCCGACCGGGCCCGGCCGGACCTGCGCACGCGCGTGCTGACCTGGGTGGCCAGGCATTACTCGGTCGACGCCGTGCTACCCCTGGTGGAGCGGGCCGAGCACGCGGACGCCGGCCTGTACGACGGCGACCCGGACGCGACGCCGGACATGGCGATCGACGAACGCTCGCACGCCCGCGTGCTGACCCGGCTGCGCGGCCCGGACGACGACGGCCCGCGCGGCATCGCGAAACGCGAACGCTGGCACCGTGGCGACCGGTCCGGTGCGCTGCGGGCGGCCGTGTTCGGCGTGAACGACGGCCTGGTGTCCAACACCTCACTGGTGATGGGCTTCGCCGGTTCCGGCGCGGCGGCCGGCACGATCCTGTTCGCCGGCCTCGCCGGCCTGCTCGCCGGTGCCTTCTCGATGGCGGCCGGCGAGTACATCTCGATGCGCAGCCAGCGCGAGGCGTACGAGCGGGAGATCACCGTCGAGGCCGAGGAGCTGCGCGACGACCCCGAGGCGGAGCAGGAGGAACTGGCACTGATCTACCGCGCGAAGGGCCTGGACGCCGACGAGGCCGAGAAGGTCGCCAAGACGATCATGAAGGACAGCGACATCGCCCTGGACACGATGGCCCGCGAGGAGCTGGGCCTGGACCCCGACGAGCTGGGTTCACCGTGGTCGGCGGCAGTGTCCAGCCTGCTGGCCTTCGCGCTGGGCGCCGTCGTGGTCGTGCTGCCCTACCTGTTCGGGTCGGGCGTGGCGGCGCTGGTCACGGCGATCGGCCTGGCAGCGCTGGCGCTGTTCGGGGTCGGCGCGGTGATCGGCATGCTCAACGGCCGGTCGGCGGCCCGCGCGGGTGGCCGGCAGCTGCTGGTCGGCGGTGTGGCCGCGCTGCTGGTGTTCGGGATCGGCCACCTCATCGGCGGCGGCGTGGCCTGACGGCGGGCGGCGTGACGGCGGCGCGGCTCGGCACGGCGCTGTCGGGCGGCTCGCATACGGTGGTGGCATGGCAACTCTGGTGTCGTTCCACGCCCACCCCGACGACGAGTGCATCGCGTGCGGTGGCGTGATGCGCAAGGCGGCCGACGACGGGCATCGCGTGGTGCTCGTCGTCGCCACGCGCGGTGAGAACGGTGAGATTCCGCCGAACTTCCTCGCCGACGGCGAACAGCTGTGGGAGCGGCGGGTCACCGAGACGTACGAGTCGGCGAAGATCCTCGGCGCCCAACGCGTCGAATTCCTCGGCTACGTCGACTCCGGGATGATGGGCACGCCGGAGAACGACGTGCCCGGAGCGTTCTGGCAGGCCGACGTCGACGAGGCGGCGGAGCGGTTGGCCGCGATCCTCCGCGAGGAGAACGCCGACGTGCTGACGGTGTACGACGACAACGGCGGCTACGGCCACCCCGACCACATCCAGGTCCACCGGGTGGGCGTGCGCGCGGCGGAACTGGCGGCGACGCCGAGGGTCTACCAGAACACGATGAACCGGGACCTGATGCGCCGCAGGTGGGAGATGCTGGCCGAACGCGGCGAGGACGTCACCCCACCGGAGGGCAGCGAGAACTTCGGCAAGCCGGAGTCGATGCTGACGGCAGCGGTCGACGTCCGCCCGTACCTGACGGCCAAACGAGCGGCGATGCGCGCCCACGCCAGCCAGATCAGTGAGGAATCGTTCTTCCTGGCCATGTCCGACGAGATGTTCACCGAGGCGTTCGGCACGGAGTGGTTCATCCGCACCGGCCAGGGCCCGGGCATCACGGAGACGGACCTGATGGCCGGCCTGTGAACGACGAACGGTTTTCACGCATCGGTTGCGGCCGACCGGTTACCGCGGGTCGGCGCCGCTACGCGACGCCGAGCTGATACACCGTCGTCTGGTCGTAGGTCTGGCCGGGCCGGAGCACGGTCGTCGGGAAGCTGGGTTCGTTCGGGGAGTCCGGGTAGTGCTGGGTCTCCAGGGCGAACCCGTCGCTCTGCCGGTAGATGTGGCCGCTCGTGCCGACCAGCGTTCCGGTGAGGAAGTTGCCCGAGTAGAACTGGATGCCGGGCTGCGTCGTGTAGATCGACAGCGTGCGGCCGCTGGCCGGGTCCGTCGCGCGGGCGGCCAGTGTCATCGCGTTCGGGCTGGGCTTGTTCAGGACCCAGTTGTGGTCGTAGCCCTGACCGATCAGCAGCTGCGGGTCGTCGACGTTGATCCGCGCGCCGATCGCCGTCGGTTTCCGGAAGTCGAACGGCGTGCCCTTGACCGGGACGAGTTGGCCGGTCGGGATCTGCGTCGAGTCGGTCGGGGTGTACTTGTCGGCGTTGATCAGCAGGCGCTGGTCGTAGATGTCGCCGGAGGCCTCACCCGCGAGGGTCCAGTACGAGTGGTTGGTCAGGTTGACCACCGTCGGGGCGTCCGTCTTCGCGCTGAAGTGCAGCGTGAGCCGGTTGGCGCCGTCCAGTGTGTACGTCGCGACCGTGGTCAGCGTGCCCGGGTAGCCCATGTCGCCGTTCGGGCTGACGTACGTCAGCTGCAGGCCGACGGTGCCGTTGCCGTGCAGCACCTTCGCCGACCAGACCTTCTGGTCGAAACCGGACGTGCCACCGTGCAGGCTGTTGCCGTTGTTGTTGATCGGCACGTGGTACGTCGTGCCGTCCAGCGTGAACGTGCCCTTGGCGATCCGGTTGGCGTACCGGCCGATCAGCGCGCCGAAGTACACGCCGCCGCCGGCCGCCGGGCTGTTGTACGTCACGTAGTCGGCCAGTGACGGGAAGCCGAGCACGACATCCGCGCGGTGCCCGGAACGGTCCGGCGCCGTCAGTGACTGGATGATGCCGCCGTAGGTGAGGATCTTGACAGTCTCACCGCTGCCACTGTTCAACGTGTACCGGTAGACCGGCGCGCCGTCGGCCTGTCCGAAGTACTCGGGCGCGCTGATCGTCGGCCCGCCGTGGTGCTGCGGTGCCTCCTGCGCTCCGGTCGCCGCCGTGAGGAACCCGACGGCGAGCGCGGCGGCGGCCCCCACGGCGCCGATGCGTAACGCCCTGCTCCATTTCCGAGAGTTGACTGACGCTGTTCGCACAACTCCTCCTTACGAATCGGGCTCCAGTGCCCTTTCGATGCGGTATTCGGCGTGCACCAGCTCGAGCAGCTCGGCCACCGACGTTTCCTTCGACGGTTTGTCGAACGTGATCTCCCCGTGCTGCAACAGGTTGACGCGATCACACACGTCGACGACCTGGCTGTAGTTGTGGGCGATGAGGATGATGGCCAGGTCCCCGCGCTGCTTGAGCTGCGCGAGCAGCCGCAGGATCAGGCCACCTTCCTTGGCGCCCATGGCCGCCAGCGGTTCGTCCAGCAGCAACAGCTTGGCGTTGTTGGAGAAGACCGACCTGGCCACGGCGATCGCCTGCCGCTGCCCACCGGACAGCTGGCCGACCTCGGTGGTGACGGACGGGATGTTGATGCCGATGGAGTCCAGCGCCTCCCTGGCCTGGCGGCGCATCTCCCGACGCCGCAGGAACGGCAGCGGTGTGTGCACCATCTCCTTGTTCAGGTGCAGGTTCAAGTACACGGGAAGGTCGTTGACCAGCGCGAGATCCTGGAACACCGTCTCGATGCCCAACGACCGCGCGTGCACGACCGACTTGAGGTCGACCGGCTTGCCCTCGAACAGCAGCCGGCCGCTGTCCGGCCTGTGGTAGCCGGTGAGGATCTTGATCAGCGTCGACTTGCCGGCGCCGTTGTCGCCGATCAGGCCGAGGATCTCACCGCGCCGCACGTTCAGGTTGATGTCGCGCAGCGCGCGCACCGGCCCGAACCGCTTGCTGACGTGCTCGACGCGAACGACATCCGGCTCGTCCGCCACGTCCTGGACCGAGTCGGTCATCGGTTCGCCCTTCGCCGCAGGATGGACAGGTACACGTTGAGCAGCATCGCGACCAGGATCGCGACGCCCAGCACCGTGTCGAACGCGTTCGCGCTGATGCCCAGCAGGTTGAAGCCGTCGAACACGATGCCCAACAGCGCGGCGCCGATCAGCGCGCCGACAACGGTGCCGGACCCGCCGAGCAGCGCCGTGCCGCCGATGACGGCGGACGCGACCGCGAGGAACATCGTGTTGGCGCCGCCGTTGGTCGGGTCGAACGACCCGACCCGCAGGCCGTCCACGATGCCGCCGATCCCGGCCAGGGTGCTGGCCAGCGCGAAGTTGATGATCTTGATCACGTTCGCGCGGATACCTGCCTCGGCGGCACCGATCGGGTTGCCGCCGACGGCCTGGGTGTAGATGCCGAACCTGGTCGCCGACAGCACCACCTGCATGATCAGCACGATGGCCAGCACCCAGACCAGTTCCGCCCAGCGCGCCTTGCCGAAGATCTGGACGATCGCGCCCTCCGCGGGCGCGCTGACCGGCGAACCGTTGGAGACCAGCAGGGAGATGCCCTCGATCAGGAACGACATGCCCAGCGTGACGATGAACGACGCCAGGTTGAACCTGGTGCGGATGAACCCGTTCACGGTGCCGATGAACGCGCAGATGATGATCGCCAGGAGGATCGACAGGATCAGGGGCACGCCCTCGTTGTAGAAGATCATCAACAGGAACGGCGAGAGTGTGAAGACGAACCCTGCCGACAGGTCGATCTCACCGCAGATCAGCAGCATCACCTCGCCGACGGCGACGATCGCCCACGGCGCGAAGTACTGCACGACCGTGTGGTAGTTGTCGATCGTGTTGAACGCCGACGTCGTGACGCTGAAATAGATCGCGACGGCGATGGTGACCACCAGGATGCTGAGTTCCCGCATGCGCACGAGGCCGCGTAACACCGCCAGCACGCCACCGCCGACCGATCCGTTCCGCTGCCGGCCCGCGACCGCGTCTGCCATCTTCGATTCACTCCCCACCAGGTTGTTCCCCGCCTGTCGGTCTACAGCTGCACCGTGGACGGCGGCGGCAGCGGGATCGAACCGGGCATCGAGATCAGCTTGTTGTTGCTGCCGCCCTCGACGCGGCTGTTCGCCGACGCGTACGTGGACACGTTCTCCTTGGTGACGAACGTCAGACCGGTGTCCGTGGCCGGCGGAGCCACCAGGGTGCCGGTCAGCCGGTACAGGTAGAGGTACAGCACCGGCAAGAATCCCTGCAGGTAGGCGGACTGGTCGATGGTGAAGTCCATCGCGCCGGACTTGACGCCGTTGATGGTGTCGGTCAGCGTGTCGAACCCACCGGCGTGCACCTTGCCCTGGATGCCCTTGCTGGTGATCAGCTGCGCGATCGACGCCGTGCTGCCCGCGTCCACCGCGTACAGGCCCTTCGCGTCGGGGTGACCGCTGTAGGCGGCCGTCATCGCGTTCAGCTCGCCGGCCTGCGCGGCGCCCGTGTTGATGGACAGGACGTTGACGGCGGGCGCGGCCTGCTTGAGCGCGGCCTGGAGGCCGTTCAGCCGCGGCTGGACGTTGTTACCGCCGGGTTGGGAGATGCCGACCAGGATCGTGCCCGACTTGACGTCGTTGGCGATCCGCTGTCCCATCAGGAAACCCGACTGGTACAGGTCCTGGCCCACGTAGGCGAGCGGGTAGTTGTTCGGTGCGGTCGCGTTGTACGCGATCACCGGAATTCCCTTGCCCAGCGCGTTTTTCGTCGGCTCGACGAACGCGGAGTTGTCGGTCAGCGGGATCGCGATGCCGTCGGCACCGCCGTTGATCGCGGAGTCGACCGCACTGACCATCTCCGACACGTCACCGGTCTCCGAGCCGGTCCACTGCGGCGTCGGCAGGCCGAGCATCGCCGCCGCGTCGGCCAGGCCGTTGCGGGTGGGCACGAAGAACGAGTTCGTGGTGACGTGGTTGACGAAGACGAACTTCCACTTCGGTGTGCTGGGGAAGTTGCCGACCCCACCGCCACTGGCCTTCGGCGCCGCCGCACCGCAGGCGGCCAGCGCGGCTGCCGCGGCCGCGGCACCACCACCGATACCGAGGAACTTCAGGGTGTTCCGCCTGGACAGCGGCTTGGACTGATCATCGGTTGGAAACTCGGGCGGCTTGTCACCCATGACATTCACCACGCATCCCCATCTCGAACAACGGCACGAAGCCGGGCACCCGGCCGTCCCGGCGTGTGACGTGAATCATCAGATGATTCGTTGATACCGTCAAGGCCCTGGAAAATATCGGCTTCATCACGACGAAACAAGCAGTTCACAGCGTTCGCACACCGATTCGACGACTCTCCGATGGAGGTCGCCTGCGGTGCGTGGTATCGCGAGGTCAGGCCGAGGTCACGCCGTGTGCTCCGCCTGCCTGCGCTCCCAACCCTCCTGGAACAGATTGAAACTCACCGCCCGTCGCGGATGCTTGGCGAGTTCGGTCATGTTGAGCGACACGCCCAGCCCCGGCTCGTCCGGCCGGGCGAAGTAGCCGTCGATCACCTCGGGCACGCCCGGTTCGCAGTCCTTGACGTACGAGTCGGCGAAGTCGTTGAAGTGCTCCTGGATCTTGAAGTTGACGGTGCTGGCGGCCAGGTGCAGGTTGGCGGCCGTGGAGATCGGGCCGCCGACGTTGTGCGGCGCCATCAGCATGTAATGGGTTTCCGCCGTACCGGCCAGTTTCTTCGCCTCCAGCAGGCCGCCGGAGTGCGTGATGTCGGTCTGCAGGATGTCGGCGCACTGCAACTCGAACAGCTCCCGGTAGTCGTACCGGGTGTGCATGCGCTCGCCGGTCGCGATCGGGATGTCGGTGTGCTCGGCCACTTTGGCCAGCGCCTTCAGGTTCTCCGGTGGCACCGGCTCCTCGATCCACGACGGCCGGAACGGCCGCAGCCGCTCGGCGATCCGGATCGCCATCGACGCGCTGAACCGGCCGTGCATCTCGATGAGCAGTTCGACGTCCGGTCCGACAGCGTCCCGGACCGCCTCGACCAGCGCGATCGACAGTGCGACCTCGTTGCTGTCCAACTCGAACGCCCCGGCCCCGAACGGGTCGAGTTTCACGCCCAGATATCCCTTGTCCACCACGGCGCGAGCCGCGCCGTGGAACTCCTCCGGCGTGCGCTCGACCTGGTACCAGCCGTTGGCGTACGCCTTGACGCGGTCCCGGACCGGACCGCCGAGCAGCTTGTGGACGGGCAGTCCGAGCGCTTTGCCCTTGATGTCCCAACAGGCGATCTCCAGGATCGCCAGTGCGGACATGGCGATCTCACCCGGACGGGCGTAGTCGTGCCGGGTCATGCGATAGACGAGGCTCTCGATGTCGAACGGGTCGAAACCGATGACGTGATGCGGGAGCGCCTCGGCCAGGAAGCCGAGCAGTGCGTCCGTGTGCTGCAGCATCCGGACCTCACCCAGACCGGTGATGCCCTCGTCCGTCTCGACCTCGACGATGGTGAGATTGCGCCACGGGGTGCCCAGTACGTGGGTCTTGACTCCGCTGATCTTCACAGGTTGGGAGCGTACGCGTGTTGACATTATCGATCAATCATTCGATGATTGCGCCGTGGTGAGGACCAAGGCAGGCCCTCTGGGCGAGCACAGGACAATGCACGGCCGAGTCGTCGAGTGGCTCGGCCTGCGGATCGTGTCCGGCGAGTTCGCCGCCGGCAGCCAACTGCCCAACGAGGGTGACCTCGCCGCCCGGCTGGCGGTCAGCAGGGGCGGGGTCCGCGAGGCGATCAAGGCGTTGGCCGCCAAGGGACTCGTCGAGCCTCGGCCACGGTTGGGCACGCGGGTGCTGCCGCGTCCCGAGTGGAATCTGATGGACCGCGACGTCATCGAGTGGCACGGCCACGCCGCCGACATCGCGTTCCTGAACGACCTGATGGAACTGCGCCTGATGGTCGAGCCGGGCGCGGCACGGCTGGCCGCCGAACGCGCCGACGAGCAGCAGGTCGCCTTGCTGGAAGCCGCGTACGCCGGGATGGCGGCGCACGCGGACAACCTGCCGGCGGAGGAGGACTCGTTCGTCGAGGCCGATCTGGCCTTTCATCTGACGGTGCTGCGGGCCAGCGGCAACCAGCTGATCGAACAGCTCGGCCGGCTGCTGGAGACCGGGCTGCACCACGCGTTGGAGGCCACGTCCCACCTGCCCGGCGGGGTGAAGGCGACGCTGCCGCTGCACCAGGCCGTGCTCAACGCGATCCGGGCCGGCAAACCGGCCGCTGCCGAGCGAGCCACCAAAAGACTGCTCGACACGACTGTTGAGGCCATCCGCAACGACGAACAGCTGAACGCGTGAGCAGCACGAGGGCGGTGGTCATCGAGGCGCCGCACCGGTTGCGCGTCGTGCCCGGCCAACCGCGGCCGCCGGGGCCCGGCGAGGCGATGGTGCGGGTCGCGTGGGCCGGGATCTGCGGGTCGGACCGGGAGGTGCGGGCCGGCGGCCGGGCGCCGGACTACGTGCGCTACCCCGTCGTGCCGGGCCACGAGTGGTCCGGCACGGTCGTCGAGGTCGGGGCCGACGAGGACGCCGCGCTGATCGGCAAGAAGGTGGTCGGTGAGGGTTTCCGGTCGTGCCAGCGCTGCCGGGCGTGCCGGCGGGGCGACACGAACCTGTGCGAATCGGGCTACGCGGAGACCGGCTTCACCGAGCCGGGCGCGTGGGCGGACTACCTGACGCTGCCGGCGCGCCTGCTGCACGTCCTCCCCGACGACGCGGACCTGCGGTCGGCGGCACTGCTGGAACCGGCGGCGTGCATCGCGTCGGCCTGCCTGAAGGCGGCCACCGTGCCCGGTGAGCGGGTCGCGGTGGTCGGTGCCGGCACGCTCGGCCTGCTCGCCGTCCAACTGCTGGCGGCCGGCCACCCGGCGGAACTGGTCGCCGTGCACACCCGCCGGACGCGGGCCGCGCTGGCGGTGGAGTGCGGGGCGACGTCGCTGGTCACACCCGATCAGGCGGCCGACCTGGCCGGCCGGTTCGACGCGGTCGTCGAGACCGCGGGCGCGCCGGGCACGGCGAAGGTGGCCACTATGCTGGCCCGGCGCGGTGGGCGGGTCGTGCTGACCGGCCTGCCGGCGGTCGACGACGACCCGCCGACGCCGGCGGACGTCGTGCTCGGCGAACTCACCGTGCACGGCGTGTTCGGTGCGTCGTCCAACGCGTGGCAACACGCGGTGCGGGCGTTCACGGCGGGCGCGCTGCGACCGGCACCGCTGGTCACGCACGAGGTGGCGCTGGACGACGTGGCGGAGGCGTTCCGGGTGCTGGAACAGGAGCGGGGCAGCGTGGTGAAGGTGTTGTTGCGGCCGTGACGGCGGTCGAGCAGGTCACGGACCCGATCTCGGCGCACGGCGAGGGTCCGGTGTGGTTCGACGGGTGGCCCGGGCTGCGCTGGGTGGACATGCTGGTCGGCGACGTCCTGGAACTGTCCGACACCGTGCGCCGCACCCACGTCGGCTCGGTCGTGGCCGCGCTGCGCCCGATCGTCGGCGGCGGCACGGTGCTCGCGCTGGAGCGGGGCTTCGCCCTGGCCGACGACGATCTGGCCGACGTCCGGCCGCTGGGCGAGGTGTGGAGCGACCCGACGGTGCGGATGAACGAGGGCGGCTGCGACCCGGACGGCCGCTTCTACTGCGGTTCGATGGCGTACGACACGCGCACCGGAGCGGGCACGCTGTACCGGTTGGACGCGGACGGCACGGTCACCCCGGTCGTGCCCGACGTGACCATCTCCAACGGGCTCGCGTGGAGCCCGGACGGTGGCACGGCGTACTACGTGGACACGCCGACCGGCCGGATCGACGCGTTCTCCTACGTCGACGGCGAACTGCGGGACCGGCGACCGGTCGTGCTGATCCCGGCGGAGTCGGGCGGACCGGACGGCCTGACGGTGGACGCCGACGGCCGCATCTGGGTGGCGCTGTGGGGCGGCTCGGCCGTGCACTGCTACACACCGGACGGCGCGCTCGCCGAACGGCTGGACCTGCCGACATCACACGTCACGGCGTGCACGTTCGGCGGCCCGGCCCTGGACACGCTGTACATCACGACATCCCAGGACGGCATCGACATGTCAGCCGAACCGCTGGCCGGCGCCCTGTTCCAGGCGCACGTGGGCGTGCGAGGCCTGCCGGTCCTCCCCCACCGGACCACGATCACCCGCTGAGCAGGCCCAGATGATCAGGTACGAGTGGCGCGCCGACTTCGACAACGCCGCGCTGGACGCGCTGCACGCGGAAGGCTTCGATCACGAACCGCTCGGTTACGACTGGCGTGCGCAGCTGGAACGGCACAGCCTGGGCTGGGTGTGCGCCTTCGCCGAGGACCGCTTGGTCGGCTTCGTCAACGTCGCCTGGGACGGCGGCGTGCACGCGTTCGTCCTGGACACGGTCGTGTCAGCCGACCACCGCAGGCAGGGCATCGGCGTCGAACTGGTCGCCGTGGCGGCCCGCGAGTCGATGGCCGCGCGGTGCGAATGGCTGCACGTCGACTTCGAGCCGCACCTGCGCGACTTCTACTTCCAGGCGTGCGGATTCACGCCCACCGACGCCGGCCTCATCCCGCTGTACCGGTCAGGCGCCGGGGACGCCGGCTAGGTCGAGGCTGATCTGGTGGGCCGTGTCCAGCAGCAGCGGCACCACCTCCGCCGTGACGTCGTCCGTCGTGCGGCGGGATGCGTTGACCGCCACGTTCAGTGCCGCCACCACCTTGCCGGTCGCGTCGCGGACCGGTGCGGCCACCGAGCGCAGGCCCTCCTCCAGCTCCTGGTCCACCAGTGCCCAGCCGCGCTCGCGCACCCGCACCAGCTCGGCACGCAGGTCCGTGACGTCGGTGACCGTGTGCTGCGTGAGGCGCCGCAGGTCCGCCGATGCCAGGAAGCCGTCCAGCCAGTCGTCCGAGCGGCCGGCCAGCAGCACCCGGCCCATGGACGTCGCGTAGGCCGGGAACCGCGTGCCGACCGCGATCACCACCGCCATGATCCGCTTCGTCGGGACCCGGGCCACGTAGACGATCTCGTCGCCGTCCAGCACGCACATCGACGACGACTCGTGCACCCGCTCGACGAGCTGTTCCATGTGCGGCAGCGCGATTTCGGGCAGCGACAGGCTGGACAGGTACGCGTAGCCCAGCTCCAGCACCTTCGGGCGCAGCGCGAACTTGCCGCCGTCGGTGCGCATGTAACCGATGTCCACCAAGGTGCGCAGGAAGCGCCGCGCCGCCGCCCGGGTTAGGCCGGTCTGCCGGGCCACCTCGGACAGCGTCAGTTCCGGGTGGTCGGCGTCGAACGCGCGGATCACCGCCAGGCCACGGTCCAGGGACTGGACGAACTCGCCGTTGCGAGTCTCGATCGCCTCAGACACCGTCGTCCTCGTCCAGCACCCGCCGGGCGATGCCGAACGCCGTGTTGGCCGCCGGAACGCCCGCGTACACCGCCACCTGCAACAGCACCTCGCGGATCTCGTCCCTGGTCAGGCCGTTGCGCAGCGCCGCCCGCACGTGCATGGCCAGTTCGTTGTGGTGGCCCAGTGCGGCCAGCATGGACAGCGTGATGCAGCTGCGTGTCCGCCGGTCCAGGCCCGGCCGCGTCCACACCGAGCCCCACGCGAACTGCGTGAGCATCCGCTGGAAGTCCGCCGTGAACTCGTCGGCGGCGGCCGTCGCCCGGTTCACGTGCTCGTCGCCCAGCACGGCGCGCCGCACCCGCATGCCCGCCGTGTACGGGTCGCCCAGGAAGTGGTGCCGCAGCAGCGTGGTCACCTTCGCCGGCTGCTCCACGTTCGCCAAGTGCGCCGCACCGGCCACCACCTCGAACCGTGAGTCCGGTATCGAGTCGGCGATCAACCGGCCGTGGTCCGGCGGGGTGGCGGGGTCGTCCAGGCCGGAGACGACGAGCGTGGGCGCCGTGATCGTGTCCAGCACCGGCCGCAGGTCCATCGCGGCAAGGGCCTCGCAGCACGCCGCGTAGCCCTCGGCGGGCGTGCCGGTGAGCATCCGCTCGTACGGCTCCCGGTCGGTGAACGCGGGCGTGAACCAGCGCCGCAGTCCGGCTTCGGCGATCGCCGACATGCCTTCGGCGCGGACCGTCGCCGCGCGGTCCAGCCAGTTCCGCGCCGGCGGCATGTGCGCGGACGTGCACACCAGCGCCAGTCGCAGCACCCGCTCCGGTTCCCGGGCCGCGATCGCCATGCCCACCATGCCGCCCAGCGACAGGCCCGCGTAGTGGAACCGGTCCACACCCAGCTCGTCGAGCAGCTCCAGCACGGCGTCCGCCAGGACGTCCACCGTGTACGGTCCGTGCGGCAGGGCGGAACCGGCGTGCCCCAGGTGGTTGTAGCGGACGACCCGGAAGTTCTCGGCCAGCTCGGGCAGCTGCGGGTCCCACATGTGCAGCGTCGTGCCCAGCGACGGTCCCAGGACGAGCACGGGGGCGTCGTCGTGGCCCGTGACGTCGTAGCTCAGCCTGCTCATCGGAGGTTGTCCCGCATCCGTTCGGTGTCCACCTTCAGTTCGTCCAGCAGCACCCGTGCGTGCCGGACGGCCGCCGTGGTCAGCGCGAGCAGGTCGCCCACGGTGTCCCACTCCGCCTGCCAGCGGCCGGCCGCCCGCTGCAGCTCCTGCGGCAGGCCCGCGAAGACCGTACCGACGAGGGCCGGTGCCCGGTGCGCGCAGGCCAGGATCTGCACCGAACGGGCGCTGTTCCGCTTGTCCGGCATGGCCGACGACCCGCCCGGCGAGCCTTCCGCCAGCTCACCGACCTCCGGCTGGGAAAGCAGCACGACGTCACCGGCGATCTTGCCCAGCGCGCCGGTCACCATGCCCAGCGCCGACGCCAGCTCGGCGACCCGCACCCGGTTGGTGTGCCAGCACGACGCCGGTACCGCCAGCCGCAACTCCTCGGCGAACGCCGTGACCAACTGCGGGTCGTCCAGCGCGCCGACTGCGCCGCCCAGTTGGACGGCCAGCGTGGTGCGCGCCCGGTCCAGCACGGTCCGAGCGTCGGCGACACCGGCCAGCCACGTCGTGGCCAGCCGGCCGAACGTCGTCGGCATGCCCCTGGCCAGCAGTGTCCGGCCCGCCTGCGGGGTGTCGCGGTGTGCGGCGACCAGCCCGGTCAGCGCCGCCTCCGCGACGTCCAGGTCGGTGGCGAACGCGTCGATCCGCCGGGACGCCACCAGCATCAGCGCCGTGTCGATGACGTCCTGGCTGGTCGCCGGTGTGTGCACGGCGGCGGCCACGTCGTCGGGCAGCATCGCCCGCAGGTCCGCCACCAGCGGGACGATCGGCGTGGCGTTCGCGGCGGCCCGGCGGCTCAGCTCGGCCACGTCGAACAGCGCGGGCCGGCAGTGCGCCACGATCCGCTCGGCCATGGCGGCGGGGATGCGGCCGACCGCGGCCTTCGCCGTCGCCAGGGCCGCCTCCACGTCCAGCAGCGCGGCCAGCCAATCCGGCCGGTCGCCGAACATGCCGGCGTGGAGGCCGTCAGACATCGAAGAAGACCGTCTCGCCCTCGCCCTGCAACCGGATGTCGAACCGGAACCCGCCGTCCACCGCCGTCGCGATCAGCGTTTCCCTGCGGTCCGGGTCGACCGAGTTCAGCACCGGGTCGTCGGCGTTCTCCGGCGCGTCCGGGAAGTAGATGCGGGTGACGAGGTGGGTCAGCAGGCCACGGGAGAACACCGACACGTCGATGTGCGGCGCCTCGGTGGCGCCGTCCCGGGTGGGCTGGGCGGGCGGCCGGACGGTGAGCACGTGGAACTCGCCCGCCGCGTCCGTGGCACAGCGGCTGAAGCCGCGCTGCCCCTCGGTGCCCGGCTGCCACGTCTCCACCAAGGCGTCGGGCAGCGGTTCGCCCGCGCCGTCG
>DASZXM010000079.1:0-3800 GCA_035546415.1 Pseudonocardiaceae bacterium | reverse complement strand
AGCCGGAATGCCTCTTTGTTGTAGAGGGATTTCCGCCATGGGTCAATCGGCCGCATGGTGCAAAAAATGAGCCGGGCGGGCCGGATTCGCTCTCAAAATGCTCTGACCACGTCCCTCGCGTGCCACCGTTGCATCGCATGTTGCACCATCGTGATGAGTGCCTGTTTGGTGGATTCGCGCTTGCGTGCGTCACACTTCACGATCGGCACGTCCAACGGTATCGCCATCGCTTCCCGAACGTCCTCCACCGGATACTGCGGCACGCCTTCGAAGCAGTTCATGCCGACGATGTAGGGCAGCCCGCGTTCCTCGAAGTAGTCGATCGGGCCGAACGAATCGGCGAGCCTCCGGGTGTCGGCGAGCACCACCGCCCCGATGGCACCGCGTACCAGGTCGTCCCACATGAACCAGAAGCGTCGCTGACCCGGTGTGCCGAACAGGTACAGGATCAGCTCGGAGTCCAGCGTCACGCGGCCGAAGTCCATCGCGACCGTGGTCGTGCCCTTGCCCGGCGTCGCGGCAAGATCGTCGATACCCATGCTGGCCTCGGTCATCACGGCTTCCGTTGTCAGCGGCATGATCTCCGACACGGAGCCGACGAATGTGGTCTTGCCGACACCGAAACCACCTGCCACAACGATCTTCGCCGAGGTCGCCGTCCGCGCGAGGGGGGTCTTGTTCGACCTCTCAAAGTCGACGGAGTCCACTCAACACCCTTTCCATCAACACGAGATGCGCCGCGATGTCGTCGTCGGCGAATGTCCGGTGAATGCTGATCAGCCCGAGTTCGGCCATGTCACTCAAGATCACCCTGGCCACGCCGAGCGGAATGGACAGCTTGGCCGCCACCTCCGCCACGGACAGCGGATACCGGCACAGTGCGCTGACCTCTCGATGCTCCAACTGGGGCAACAATGTCTCGTCCTGCGCCAGCTCCGTCGTGGAGATCAGGGTTTCCAACTTCAGGTCGTAGTTGGCTCTGGTCCGTCCGCGTGTCCACGCGTACGGGCGGACCATCGCCGCCTCGTCGCCGAAGTCGTCGATGGGCAGCGGCGGTTCGGGTGCGGTGTGCTCGCCGAACGGGCCGAGCAGCCAGCCGAAACCCTCGTGGGCGCCGCCGCCGGAGTAATCGGGAATCCGGTGCGCCGCAGCGCTGTGGTCACCGGTGTACCCGGTGTCGAACTCGTCCGGGTACCCGGCGGCGTGTGCACCACGGCCGTCCGGTTCGGCCGGGTCGCCGAGTCCGTTCAACCTGTCGGCGAACGTCAGCTCGTCCGGCGGCGCCTGTGCCCCGAGACCGGAGCCGGCTTCCCCACCGGCCAGTTCGTCTTCCGCTCCATAACCTGCCATCCCGACCTCACACCGGTTGCTTCAACAGCATCCGACTAGTCCCCTGTAGTTCAGCGCGCAGCTCCGGGGTGAGCATCTGCCCGACACGTTCGACGAGCAGTGCCATCTCGTACGCGACCTGACCGATGTCGCAGTTGGGTGCTGCCAGGACGGCCAGCGCCGACCCGTCGCTGATCGCCATCAGCAGCAGCACCCCGCGTTCCATTTCCACGACGGTCTCCCGTACCGCTCCCGCCTCGAAGCACCGTGCGGCGCCGTGGGTGAGGCTGGAGAGACCGGACGCGACCGCCGCCAACTGGTCCGCCCGGTCCCCCGGCAGGCGGGCCGACGCGGACAGCAGCAGGCCGTCCGCCGACACCACGATCGCGTGCGCCACGCCCGGTACCCGTTCGGTGAAGTCGGTGACCAACCACCCGAACCGGCCCTGCGGCGACTGACTCGACGTCATTCGTTCTCCCAGTTCTACCAATGGAATCCGTGCTCGACGCGGTCCTGGTCGGCGGGTTGTGAACCACCACGCCCCCGGCTCACGCCGCGTTGGAAGCTGCTCAGCCGGTCGCGGGTGGCGCCGGCATCCCGTACGTGCACACCGTTTCTGCCGTTCGCGGCGACGCTGCCGGGCAGCAGGTGCGCCTTGGGCCGCCGCTTGGGCAGTCCGGCCGCCGTCAGTTCACCCGGTTGCGCGCCGGCGACCTCGTCGACCGCACGCCAGCCGTCGTCCGCCGATGACGTCCATCCCTCCGCGGACAGCGTTTCCGTAACGGCGACCGGATCGGCGTCCGTCGCGGGCGGCGCCGGCGCCTCGGGTGCCTCCTCGGGTGGCTGGAGTGCCTGCGGTTCTTGCGTTTCCGGCTTCCCCGCCTGGGAACGACCGCGGTGCAATCCCTGTTGGAAACCGGACAGCCGGTGGCGCACCCGGTCGGCGGACGGCCCGGCGGCCCGGTCCTGCTGCTCGTGGCGCACGCTGCCGGGCAGCAGCATCGCCTTCGGCTGCCGCTTCGGCAGCCCGGCGGCGGTGAACTCCTCCGGCTGCACGGCGACCACGGCGTCCACCGCCTGCCAGCCCTCGTCGGCCGCGAACGTCCACGACGTCCGCGCGGCCGGCTCGGGTTCCGGCGGGCTCGCCGAACCGGCTTCCTCGAACCACGCCGACGCCATGGTGTCGTAGATCGGCGTGATCTCGGTGCGGTCGGCGACGGCGGCTTCCCCACCGCCGTCCGGGATTTCCACCGCCGGTTCGCCGTCGGTGATCGGCTCGAACAGGCCGACGCCCGACGACACGGCGGACGGCAGCTTCGGGATGGTGACGGTCATCGCGGCATCGACCGGGTCGACGACGGGGCCCGCGGGCGTGGCGGTGCCCAGGGTGCCGCGCAGTGCTCCCTGCCAGGCGCCGTTGCTGGCACCCGCGGTGCGCTTGGGCAGCGGTCCACCCAGCGACCCACCACCGCCGTTGCCGCCACCGTTGCCATTGCTGCCGCCATCACCGTTGCCGCCGTCGCCGCCACGGGGCGGCAGGCCCGGCGGCAGCGGTTCCGGTTCGCCGATCACCAGTTCCGCCGGCACCGTGATCGTCACGCGCAGGCCGGGGATGTCCTGGCCGCCGTGCAGCCGCACCCGCACGTCGTGCTGGTTGGCGAGCCTGCTGATCACGTAGAGGCCCATGCGGCGGGAGATCCGGCCCTCGACACCGGCCGGGTGGCTGAGCTGTTCGTTGGCAGCGGCCAGTTCCTCGTCGCTCATGCCGATGCCGTGGTCGACGATGTCGATCACGATCGCCCTGCGCCGGGTGCGATGCGACGCGACGGTCACCGGCGTCTCCGGCGACGAGAACGCGGTCGCGTTGTCCAGCAGTTCGGCCAACAGCCGCACCAGGTCGCTGGCCGCGTAGCCGACGATGTGCGTGTCCGGCGGCGGCTGTACGACAACCCGTTGGTAGTGCTCGATTTCCGACACGGCGGCGCGGAGCAGGTCGGCGAGCGCGACCTGCTGGCTGGTGCTGCGGGCCAGTTCGCTGCCGGACAGCACCATCAGGTTCTCGTTGTTGCGCCGCATCCGGGTGGCCAGGTGGTCCAGCTTGAACAGCGCGGACAGCTGCTCGGGGTCCTCCTCGTCGCGTTCCAACTGCTCGATCAGCCGCAGTTGGCGCTGCACCAGACTCTGGCTGCGGCGGGACAGGTTCACGAACAGCTCGCTGTAGTTGGCCCGCAGGTTGGCCTGCTCCACCGCCAGGCGCAGCGCCTCGCCGTGCACGGCGTCGAACGCCCTGGCCAGTTGGCCGACCTCGTCGGAGGTGTGCACGCCGACCGGGGCCACCGTGGCGTCCACGGTCTCGCCGGCCCGGATGCGTTCCACCGCGTCGGGCAACTGCCGGGCGGCGACGTCGCGGGCGGTGCGGCGCAGGACGCCGATCGAGCGCACCAGTTGGCGGGCGATCACCACGACGAGCG
>DASZXM010000078.1:0-5274 GCA_035546415.1 Pseudonocardiaceae bacterium | reverse complement strand
GGTCCCATCGTGCTGGTCATCGGTCACCTGGACGACAACGATCTGCTCGCCGTGCTGGACGCCGGAGTGTCCGCCGTGGTCAGACGCGTCGATGCGACCCCGGCCCGGTTGGCCGAACTCGCCACCCGGGCCGCGGCCGGCGAGCCGGCACTGCCGTCCGACATGGTTGGACGCCTTATCCAGCACGTGTCCCGGCTGCAACACCAGGTGCTGTCCCCGCTGGGGCTGACCATGTCCGGTTTGTCGTCGCGGGAGGTCCAGGTGTTGAGACTGGTCGCGGACGGTTTCGGCACCCACGACATCGCCCATGAGCTGAGTTTTTCCGAACGAACGGTGAAGAACATTCTGCACGGTGTGATGTCCCGGCTCCAGCTGCGGAACCGCTCGCACGCGGTCGCCTACGCCATCCGGGAAGGACTGATCTGATGGTGTAGGCCGGACTGTGGTCAGTATCGCACTGTGTGAATCGCGACATTCCTCATCCGTACGTGTTCCTGTAACGACTACCCGATCGTCGCCGATTGCGTCGGATGGTGGGAGCAGTCTTGCGCCGACGCTTGGTCACGGCTTTCGGGGGCGGTGAATGCCAGGTCACCCGTTGCACGGTCGATCCTGGGCCGGGCCGGTGTCGCAGGGGGACGTGTTCGTCGGCCGGTCCGCCCAACTGCGGCAGATCGAGAACCGCGCCGACGAAGTACGGGCAGGCGATGCCCGGCTCGTGGTGATCGAGGGCGAGTCCGGTGTCGGCAAGACCGCACTGCTGCGGCGTGTCCTGCTGCGACTGGCGGATTTCCGGATCTGGCGCGCCGCCTGCGACCGGTCCGAGCGACACCTGCCGTTCGAGATGCTGGGTCAGCTCGTCGGCCGGCTGGCACCTGCGGAGCTGCGCTCCTGCCCGGCATTAATCGCGCCGATCGCCGCCGGTCTCACGCCGGCGCAGGCCGGCGTGCAACTGCTGCGGCTGGCTGACCGGGTGCGGCCGGCCGGCCCGCTGGCCGTGGTGATCGACAACGTGCAGTTTGCCGACCACGAGTCGGTCGCCGCCGTCGGGTTCCTGCTGCGCCGGTTGTTCGGCGGAGTGCTGGTGCTGCTGACCGCACACGAGGCGGGTGTGCCGGACTGGCCGACCGACGGGCTGGACACGGTGGGCTCGAACGGCTGGCGGCGACTGGTCGACGCGGTCGAGGCCGGCGACGAGATCCACCTCGCCGGCCTCGATCCGGTGGAGCTGGCAGACCTCGTCGAGCGGGTCCGTCCGGACGTGCCGCCGGAGACCGTGGTCGACCAGTTGCGCCGGTACACCGACGGTCGTCCACGAGCCGCGCGGGCGCTGCTCGCGCAGTGGGGCGGCACACCGGATTCCTTCCTCGTACCGAGGTCCTACCAGGACTCCATGGCCGGCTGGCTGGCGTCCCTGCCGACGGCCAGCCGCGACCTGGTCGAAGCACTCGCGGTGCTGGACTGCCGCTGCCCGATCGGCCTTGCCGCCCAGGTCGGTGGTGTGGCCGACCCGGTCGGTGCGCTGGAACCGTTGCTGGCGGCCGGAATGGTCTACTGGTGGCCGGCCGACCCGTCCGGTCCGGTCCAACTGCGCGATCCGTTGCGACGGGCGGCCGTGTACGGCCTGCTCGGCCCCCGACGGCGCCGGTCCCTGCACACCGCGGCGGCCGAACTGGTGCACCTCGCCGCGTCGTGGCGCCATCGGGTGGCGGCCGCCGCCGGTGTCGATCCCGTGCTCGCGGCGGACCTGGAACGGGCCGCCGGCGACAGCTTCGCCACCCGCGACGTCGACAACGCCGTCGACTATCTGTTGTGGGCGGCCGATCTGAGCGATGCCCGGCCGGATCGGGAACGCCGGTTGCTCACCGCTGTTGTGCACTGCTTGGGTGCCGGCGGCACCCAAGCGCGGGTGGCGGGTGTGGTCACGTCGGTGCGCGCGTGCACGCCGTCCGCGTTGCGCAGTTGCGCGCTGGGCCTGCTCGCCATCGCCGAGTCCGATGCGGGCACCGCTCGCCGACTGTTGGCCGACGCCGTTGCGGTGGCACGGGATTCACCCGGGATGGCATGGCTGGAGGCACGGGCGCTGGCCGCGCTGGCCGCCTGCCACACCCGCAGCGGTGACGCCCGGCTGGGGGAGTACTACGCGCGCCAGGCGTTGGGACTCGACGGCGACCGGTCGACGGTGGCCGAGGCGATCCGCTGCCTGATCCGTTGCTGGCTGGGCACGGACGGGCCACATGCCGCGTTGCACCGGATCGGCCAACTGCTGGACGGTGCGGCCGACGCCGCGACGCTCGTGGAGCGATCGGTGTGCCGGATGCTCGCCGGTGAACTGCGCGGCGCGGTCGACGACGCGCTCGCGGCCATCCGACTGGTCCGATCACGACCCGTGCAACACGACCTCGCACGGGCGTACCTGGCGTTGGCGACGTCGGAGTACCTGCTGGGCAGGTGGGACGACGCGGTCACCAGCGTCGCCCGGGTACTGGGCTCGGCGAACGACCCGGCCCGGCGGCTGCACCTGCCGGCGCGGGTGATCGCACTGCTGGTCGCCGCCGGCCGTGGCGAGTGGGACCTGGCCGGACAGCACATCAGGTTCGTCGAACAGTCGCCCGGCAGCGGTCTGGTCACCGGCGAACTGCTCAGTCGCAGCGTCGCGGGTGCCGGGTTCTTCCAGGCCCGTTTCGACTATCAGGCGATGGTCGCGTCCTTCGCGGTGCTGCGGGAGATCATCGCCGACACCGGTGTGACCGGCTGGATACTGGGCTGGCAGTCGTGGTGGCGCCCGCTGCTCGTGGAGGGGTTGATCGGCAGTGGCCGACTGGACGAGGCAACGGTCGAACTGGCGAACCTCTCGGCGGTCGCCGAGGAGACGCGCTACCTGCGGGTGGCGCACGCGTGGCTGTCCGGCTGGCTGACCGCCCGACGCGGCGAGCCACGCGCCGCCCGGGTCGCACTGGAACGCGGCCTGTCCCTGGCCGAGGACGGGCACGACGTGCCACTGCACCGTGCCCGGCTGGAACAGGTCTACGGACAGGTGCTGTACAGCCAACACGACGAGCGGAACGCGGCGCACTGGCTGCGACGCGCGCACGGCCGCTACTCGACACTGGGCGCACGCGCCTACGCCGACCGGTGCGCTGCCCTGCTGGGCCGGTGCGGTGCGCGGCCGAAACCGTTCCGTGACCCGGATCCACGCGTGCTCACCGGCCGGGAACGCGAGGTCGCGTCGTTCGTCGCCCGAGGCATGACCAACAACGAGACGGCCCGCCGCCTGCACGTGACGGAAAAGACGGTGGAGTACCACCTGGGCAACGTTTACGCCAAACTCGGCCTCACGTCCCGCCGCCAACTACGCGACCATCCGGCACTGCGCGCCGAGGACGGCACCGCAACCGGCACTGTCCCGACCGCTGTCGCCCCAACCGACATCGTCCCGCCGCGCACGGCACACCGAACCGAGGGCCTGAACGACCTGAGCGCCGGCACGTGACGCAGCGGCCGCCGCACCGGAGCCTAGCAAGCGCTTGGTATCCTGCCTGCGGAGCATGAAGGAGTGCCTGATGCCCGATCGCACCGACCCGCCGGACACGCCCGACGTGTTCGCTCCGGCTCAGCTCGGACCGGTGACATTGCGCAATCGCACGATCAAGGCGGCGACCTACGAGCGGATGGCGCGGCACGGCCTGGTCACCGACGCGCTCATCGACTTCCACGTCCGGCACGCCGCCGGTGGAGTCGGGATGACAACCGTCGCCTACTGTGCCGTCACGCCGGAGGGACGCACCGACGGCCACCAGATCTACTGGCGGCCCGAAGCGCTGCCCGGCCTGCGCACGCTCACCGACGCCGTGCACGCCGAGGGAGCCGCGATCTCCGCGCAGATCGGCCATTCCGGTCCGGTGGGCAACCCGAAGGCCACCGGTGGGCCCGCGCTGTCGCCGAGCCGGTACGTCAACAGGCAGTCCCTGCGTCCCACGACGCCGGCGACCCGCGCCGACCTCGACCGGATCGTCCGTGCACACGGCGAGGCAGCCCGGATGGCTGTGGAAGCCGGTTTCGACGCCGTCGAGGTACACCTGGGGCACAACTACCTGGCCAGCGCATTCCTCAGCCCGAAGCTCAACCGTCGCAACGACGAGTACGGGGGCGACCTGGCCAACCGTGCACGGCTGGCGCTGGCGGTCACCCGGGCCGTGCGCGACGCCGTCGGCGACCGGATCGCGATCCTGGCGAAGCTGAACATGGACGACGGAGTGCGCGGCGGTTTCCAGCTCGCCGAGGCGATCACGGTCGCCCAGTGGCTGGAACGGGCCGGTAGCGTCGACGCGCTGGAGATGACCGTCGGCAGTTCGCTCCTCAATCCGATGTACCTGTTCAAGGGGCAGGCCCCGGTGCGCGAGTTCGCGTCGTACATGCCGGAACCGATCAGGACCGGCATCAGGCTCGTCGGCCGGTACTTCCTGCGCACGTATCCGTACCAGGACGGCTACCTGCTTGCGGACGCCCGCCAGGTCCGAGCAGTGATCGACCTGCCGATGGTTCTGCTCGGCGGCGTCACCAACCGCCAGGTCATGGATCAGGCGATGGCCGAGGGCTTCCAGTTCGTGGCGATGGGCCGCGCGCTGCTGCGCGAACCCGACCTGATCAACCGAATGCGGCAGCACCCCGACACGCAATCCCTGTGCGACCACAACAACGGGTGCATGCCCACCATCTTCGGCAGCGCCACCCGATGCATACTGGTCCCACCGAACGAACAGGCCTGATCAGCCGGCGCACTCTCGCCGACGGCAGTGCTCGGCGTGCCGAATGTCCACCTCGGCGAAAGGTGCATGGTCGTGTGTCGTCGATGACGACCTGACAGCAGATGCCCGCGGACCATCGCATGAACACGTGTTCGTCACCAATCGAAGCGACGACCTCCCGGCGTTTGCGTTCCGGAGCACGCCCGCGGTGCCGGCCGGCTCTCATCAAGCCACAACGTGTCACATCGGAATGGCCGCCTGACCAGGGCAGATTCAGACGGTGGAAGCATCCGCTTCGAGGAGCTCGACGAAGACTTCGCTGGGCTTCTTCCAATCATGGATCTTACGCGGCCGGTCGTTGATCTCAGCCGCGACGGCCGCCAGGTAGTGTGGATCACTGGTGATCTCCACACCTTTCGGGAAGTACTCCCGCACGATCCGGTTGAGGTTCTCGTTGCTGCCCCGCTCCCACGGCGAGTGCGGATGAGCGAAGAACACCGGCAGACCAGTAGCCGTAACATCCTTG
>DASZXM010000077.1:0-6802 GCA_035546415.1 Pseudonocardiaceae bacterium | reverse complement strand
TTGGTTGGCGTGCCGGCCGACCCGGAACGCCAACCCCTTGGGGTTCAGCCCAGGCCGGTTACTCGCATGGCTGCTGCCAGGCGGGGGCGGGCTCGGTCTCGGGCTCGTTCGGCTCCTGCTGCTCGGATCTTGTCGAGTTCGGCCGGGTCGTCCAGTAGGGCCATCGTTTGTTTGCGGACCGGTTCCAGTAGGGAGATCACCGCGTCCGCCGTTTCGGACTTGAGCATCGCGTAGCCGTCCATGCTGGCGGCGACGTGTTCGGGCTGGCTGTCGGTGCAGGCTGCCATGATGTCCAGGAGGTTGGCCACGCCTGGTTGCCGCTCCGGGTCATAGGTCACCTCGCCGATGCTGTCGGTCACCGCTCGGGCGATCTTGCGCTGGATCAGGTCGGGCGGGTCGAGGACGAACACGACGCCTGCCGCGTCCTTCGTCGACTTCGCCATTTTGCGGGCCGGGTCTGCCAGGTCGGCGATTCGGGCGGCCGCGTCCGGGAGGGTGGCCTTGGGCACCGCGAACACCTCGCCGTACGTGCCGTTGAAGCGGCGGGCCAGCGTCCTGGCCAGTTCCACGTGTTGGGACTGGTCCTCGCCGACCGGTACCTCGTCGGCGCCGTAGAGCAGGATGTCCGCCGCCATCAGCACCGGGTAGGTGAGCAGGCTCAGGCGCACCGACTCGTTACCGGCCGACTTCTGTTTGAACTGGATCATGCGCCGTGCCTCGCCGAACGTGCAGACGCACTCCAGCACCCACGTCAACGCCGCGTGTTCGGCGATCAGGTCGGACTGCACGAACACCTGGTTAGCGTCGACTCCCGCGCCGAGCAGCACCGCGAGCTGCTCCTTGGTGAGGGATCGCAGGCGGGCGGCGTTGTGCGTCGTGGTCATCGCGTGCAGGTCGCTGACGAAGTACAGGTCGTCCGGCGCCGTGGTGGCGGCCCAGCGGCGGATCGCGCCCAGGTAGTTGCCCAACTGGACGTGGCCGGACGGGGTGATACCGGAAAGCCGGGTCATCGGTCGCTCCTCGGGTCGACGGCCGCCCACCGGAGCCCCGTGGTCAACATCACAGGCGCCCGTAGGGCGGCCTGCGTGTGTTGGTCGGGTACGCGCTCAGGGCCGCCGGCTGGCGGCCCACCACATGCCTCGATGTGTGCGCACCAGGGCAGTCTAGTGCGCACCGCCGCCCTGACCTACCGCTTTTGGTCCGTCCTGCGCGCACCATCGTGATCCGCGGGGCTTGCGCTTTTCTCCACCCGGACGGGCCCGGCACAGGTCGACAACCGGTACTCTGGACAGTGCCGCACCTGGGTCTACCGCCCGCGTCACCACGGCGGCCACCATTCCGGGTATTCACAGCCGGTTACCCCCACGAGGACCTACAAGGAGTCACGCGTGTCCACGGCCACCGTGTCCGGACCAGTCTCGGTCGCGCGTCCGCGCACCGACCTACGCAATGTGGCGATCGTGGCACACGTCGACCACGGCAAGACCACGCTGGTGGACGCGATGCTCCGCCAGTCCGGCGCGTTCGCCGCGCGCGCCGAGCCGGTGGACCGGGTGCTCGACTCCGGTGAGCTGGAGCGTGAGAAGGGCATCACGATCCTCGCGAAGAACACCGCCGTGCGCCGCGCGACGCCGGACGGTCCGCACGACGCCGTGACGATCAACGTCGTCGACACGCCCGGCCACGCCGACTTCGGTGGCGAGGTGGAGCGTGGTCTGTCCATGGTGGACGGTGTGTTGCTGCTGGTGGACGCCAGTGAGGGGCCGTTGCCGCAGACCAGGTTCGTGCTGCGCAAGACGCTGGCCGCCGGGCTGCCCGTGGTGCTGGTCGTGAACAAGGTCGACCGGCCGGACGCGCGGATCGCCGAGGTCGTCGAGGAGACGCACGACCTGTTGTTGGAGCTGGCCAGCGAGCTGGACTCGGTGGACGACTCGGTGCTGGACCTGCCGGTGGTGTACGCGTCGGCGCGGGCCGGCCGGGCAAGCCTGCACATGCCGGCCGACGGTGAGATGCCCGACAGCGAGAACCTGGACCCGCTGTTCGACACGCTGCTGGCGCACGTGCCGCCACCCACGGGTGACGAGGACGGGCCGCTGCGCGCGCTGGTGACGAACCTGGACGCCAGCAGCTTCCTGGGTCGCATCGCGTTGTGTCGCATCCACTCCGGCAAGCTGCGCAAGGGTGAGACCGTGGCGTGGTGCCGGGAGGACGGGTCGGTCGAGCGGGTCAAGGTGACCGAGTTGCTGATCACCGAGGCGCTGGACCGGGTGCCGACCGCGCAGGCGCACGCCGGTGACCTGGTCGCGATCGCCGGTATTCCGGACATCACGATCGGCGACACACTGGCTGACCTGGACGACCCGCAGCCGTTGCCCAGGATCACCGTGGACGAGCCGGCGATCTCCATGACGATCGGTGTGAACAGCTCCCCGCTGGCCGGCCGGGGCGGCGGCACGAAGCTGACCGCGCGGCTGGTGAAGGCGCGGCTGGACACCGAACTGGTCGGCAACGTGAGCATCCGCGTGCTGCCCACCGAGCGTCCCGACACCTGGGAGGTGCAGGGCCGTGGCGAGCTGGCGCTGGCGATCCTCGTGGAGACGATGCGCCGCGAGGGCTACGAGCTGACCGTCGGCAAGCCGCAGGTGGTCACCCGGGAGATCGACGGCAAGCTGTGCGAGCCGTTCGAGCACCTGACCGTGGACGCGCCCGAGGAGCACCTCGGTGTGCTGACGCAGTTGCTGGCCAACCGGAAGGGTCAGTTGCAGGTGATGAGCGGCCACGGCACCGGCCGGGTGCGGCTGGAGTACGTGATCCCGGCGCGTGGGCTGATCGGGTTCCGCACCGAGTTCCTCACCGAGACGCGCGGCACGGGCATCGCCAACCACGTGTTCGAGGGCTACCACCCGTGGGTGGGCGAGCTACGCACCCGGCACAGCGGTTCGCTGGTGGCGGACAGGTCCGGTTCGGTCACCGGGTACGCGATGCTGCAGTTGGCCGACCGGGGCACGTTCTTCGTGGAGCCGGGGGCCGACGCGTACGAGGGCATGGTGGTGGGGGAGAACCCGCGCGCCGAGGACTTGGACGTGAACGTCTGTCGGGAGAAGAAGCTCACGAACGTCCGTTCGTCGACCGCTGACGTACTGGAACGCCTTGCCCGACCGCGTAAGCTGAGCCTGGAGGAGGCGCTGGAGTTCTGCGCGTCCGACGAGTGCGTCGAGGTCACGCCGCAGGTGGTGCGCGTGCGGAAGCTGGTGCTGGACGGCACACAGCGGGCCCGTGAGCGCGCCAGGACCCGCACCCGCGATCAGAACTGACGTCGGGCGGTCGTACCGTGGGGGCGGTAGGACATTCCGGTGCAACCGGGGCCGCTTCCCACGCGTCAACCGTTCGACAAAAGGTGATGCGGCCGTCGTTGCCCGGTGGCACGGTGGCTGGGTCGTGCGGGCGGGGTCCCGGGCGGCGTGAGGGGAGGTCGCTTTCGTGGGCTGGTGTGCCCTGCGCCGGGTACGGCCGCGTGGACACCGAAGTGGACGGTCGGCGGCCCGACTCGTTCCCGTGGCGGCCGCTGTGCTCGCTGTGCTCGCCGGCTGCACCGAAGCGCCCGCACCGCCCCTGGTGGCCACGTCGGCCGCGCACACGTCCGTCGTCCAGCCGACCGACACCGCGCAGGTCGTCGTCGGCGTGGACGGCATCGGCGGTGGCTACAACCCGCACGAACTGGCCGACCAGTCCGCCGTCACGACGGCGTTGTCGAACCTGTTGTTGCCGTCGGTGTTCGTTCCGGCAGCGGACGGCACACCGCAGCTGAACCTGAACCTCATGGTGTCGGCGAAGGTGACCGACGCGAACCCGTTCACCGTCACGTACGGCGTGCGCACGGACGCGTCGTGGTCGGACGGCACACCGGTGGACGCGGCGGATTTCGTGTACCTGCGCAACCAGATGACCAGCCAGCCCGGTGTCATCGACCCGGCGGGCTACCGGTTGATCTCCGGCATCACCGCCCGGGACAACGGGAAGACGGTCACGGTGACGTTCGCCAAGGCCTACCCGGCGTGGCGGTCGCTGTTCGCCGACCTGCTGCCCGCACACCTGCTCAAGGACGCGCCCGGCGGGTTCGCCAACGGCATGAACGACGCGTTTCCCGCCACGGCGGGGCCGTTCGACATCAAGGAGCTCGACGAGGGCGGCGGCGAGATCGTGTTGGAGCGCAGCGACCGGTACTGGGGCACGCCGAGCGTGCTGGACCAGATCACGCTGCGGAAGTCGGACACGCAGGGCATGGCGGACGCGTTGCGTGCCCAGGCCGACCAGGTGGCGTACAGCAGGGTGGACTCGGCCGGCCAGCAGACGTTGCGGAAGCTGGGCAAGGCGGTGCGGTTGACGACCGTGCCGAGGGCGGAGACGGCGGCCGTGCTGTTGCGGCCGGGTTCGCCGCAGTTGGCCGACCTGGCGGTGCGTACCGCCGTGGCCGCCGCGATCAACCGGTCGGTGCTGATCGCCACCGGCACCGGCGGTGGGCCGTCGGCCCACCTGACGGCCAACGCTCTGGTGACCGCGCCGTCCCAGACCGGTTACGCGGCGTCCATGCCCGCGCACGCGCCGGGTGCGACGCCCAACCCGGCGCAGGTGCCGGGGATGTTGGCGCAGGCCGGCTACGTGCAGAGCGGGACGAACTGGACGCGCGGCGGGCACCAGTTGAAGCTGGTCATCGCGGCACCCGCGGGCCGGCAGCCGTACGACGCGATCGCGGACAAGCTCAAGCAGCAGTTGGAGGCGGCCGGCATCCCGGCGACCGTGCAGACGCCACCGGCCAGCCAGTTGTACGAGCAACTGCTGGCGCCGAACACGGGTTCGAACGGTGCCACGGGCGGTGCCGGCGCGCCGATCGACATCGTGGTCGGACCGCAGCCCGTCGGTGGCGACCCGGCCACCGAGTTGGCGTCGTGGTTCGGGTGTGTGCCGCCGGCCGCCGGGACGACGGCGCCGCCGGTGTCGTCCGGTCCGCTGGGCTGGTGCGACCAGACGATCGAGCCGACGGTGGACGCGGCGCTGACCGGGGAGCAGCCGCTGGGCCCGGCGCTGTCAGCCGTCGAGCAGGCGTTGTGGGCGCAGGCTGTGGAGATCCCGTTGTTCCAGGTGTCCGACGAATTGGCGGTCGGCTCGCAGGTTTCCGGGGTGGACAACGGGCCGCCTTTCGCCGGTCCGTTCTTCGGCGCCGCCGACTGGAGTCGCACAACCGGGTGAAGAAAACAGTTTTGAAGTGTTTGTCGAACAGTATTACGTTGTCGTAGCCGCCACTCGATCGTGTCCGATTGCGAGACTTTAGGCCGCTTGGTCGGTAAGTCGGTGATGTTCACCACTGTGCTATTAGTTGGAATCGCTCAACCGGACAATTTGCCCGATAAGTGAAAATTTTCTGCGTCCGCTCAGCGGACATTTCCGGCCGGTGACCGGCCGGTTGCAGGTGGCTACCGGCGTGTCACCCTTTGGTCACGATCGGCGCGCTACCAGTGACCGGGGGCGCGTGGGGTTCTTACCGTGCTGCCACAACCGCCGCGTAGGCTCGCGCGGCGTTACACGTCTCGGGCGACCGACCATTTACCTGGGCGGTCCCACCCGTGCTAGGAGGGCACGTTTCCATGAGGAGATCCAGGGCATACGGCGCAATGGCGCTGCTCGCTGGAGCAGCGTTGGTGTTGGCCGGCTGCGGTAGCAGTTCGAGTGGCGGCGGGGGCGGGTCGACAAGCGGCCCGGGCAACGCCGACCCCAACGCACTGGCACTCGCCCAGCCCTACCACCGGCCGAAGGTGCCGGACGCGGGCACGGTGACGATCGCGGTCGACGAGACCTACACCGCCTACAACAACGAGACCAGCGCGGCGAACGACATCGCCAACCCGTACGTGCTGAACCTGGTGCTGCCGGAGCCGTTCTTCACCAACGACGTCAACAACGTCACCAAGGTGCAGGTGGACGGCGACCTGATGTCGTCGGTCAAGGTGCTGTCCAAGAGCCCACTGACGGTGCAGTACAACATCAACCCGAAGGCCGTCTGGTCCGACGGCGTCCCGGTCGACTGCGCCGACTTCTACTACCAGTGGCTGGCCAACCCGCAGGACAGCAACCCGCTGGCCGCGAAGTTCGAGAAGCTGGGCCCCGGCATCGACCACATCGGCAAGGTCGACTGCTCGAACAACAACAAGACCGTCACCACGACGTACGCGCAGCCCTGGGCTGACTGGATGGGCAACTTCACCCTGATGGTGCCCGCGCACGAGGCGTTCAAGGCCGCCGGCCTGACCGAGGCGCAGTTCCTGAAGCTGAGCGACACGAACCCGGCCGACACCGCGACGCTGAACAAGCTGGCCGACTTCTTCACCGGTGGCCCGAACGCCGACCACGGCTTCGGTGGCATCGACCTGAAGAACGACATCTCCGGCGGCCCGTACCTGATCAAGTCGGCGGACGGCACGTCCCAGACGGTCCTGGTGCGCAACCCCAAGTGGTGGGGCAACCCCGGTGGCCCGGCCGAGATCGACATCAAGACGAACACGGACTCCCAGTCCGCCTACCAGCAGCTGCAGAACAAGGAGATCCAGATCGTCGGTAGCCAGCCGGACGCGCAGGTCGCGCAGGAGGTCAGGTCGGCCGGCGGCCAGATCCAGCTGGAGACCGGCATCGGCCAGACGTTCGAGCACCTGGACTACCAGGCCAAGAACGCCGCCTTCAAGGCGCACCCGGAGCTGCGCACCGCGCTGTCGCTGTGCGTGAACCGGCAGGACATCATCAACAAGGTCGT
>DASZXM010000076.1:0-10078 GCA_035546415.1 Pseudonocardiaceae bacterium | reverse complement strand
GACCCGGCGTACACCGGCGGGGACATCGCCGTGCAGGCGTGCGCGGACGACCCGATGGTCGCCTACCACGCGATCCGCAACCTGGCTCGGATCGGCATCGGCACCGTCGTGCTGCGCTGGATGGAGCAGGGGTTCGGCCGCACCGCGTCGACCAGTTCCAGCCAGGCCACGCCGCGTAACCTGCTGGGCTTCAAGGACGGCACCCGCAACATCAAGGCCGACCAGGCCGACCTGCTCGACCGGTACGTGTGGATCGGCCAGGACGTCGACCAGCCGTGGCTGCGTGGTGGCAGCTACCTGGTCGCGCGGCGCATCCGGATGTACATCAACCAGTGGGACCGCGACTACTCCGAGGACCAGGAGAACGTCATCGGGCGATTCAAGACGTCCGGTGCGCCGCTGACCGGGACGACCGAGTTCGACACGCCGAACTTCGCCGCGAAGCGCGGCGGTGACCCGGTCATCCCGGACAACGCCCACATCCGACTGGCCGCGCACGAGAACAACGGCGGCGTGCGCATCCTGCGCCGCGGCTACTCGTTCACCGACGGCATCGACCAGACCGGCAACCTGCTGGGCGGCCTGTTCTTCATCGCCTTCATGCGTGACCCGGAGCAGTTCGTGACACTGCAACGGAAACTGGGCACACACGACGCGCTCAACGAGTACATCGTGCACATCGGCGGCGCGCTGTTCGTGTGTCCGCCGGGGCTGCCGGCGGGCACCACGTGGGCCGAACAGCTGTTCGGCACGGCGTCATAGGTCGTAACGCGGTCACAGCCAGAACGCGCTGATCCGGGCCGCCTCCGCCCTGCCCTGCGCCACCCCGGCGCGGCAGGCCGGGGCGCGGGTCTCCGGGTCCAGCGGGTTGACGCCGATCGCCGCGCGGGACGCCTCGTCCGTCCGGATCACCTCGACGGCGGAGCCACCGGCCCGCAGGTGCTCGATCTGACGGCCCAGTGTGTCCGTCCCGGGCATCTCCATGGCCTGCAGCACGAGGACCCGGTTGTAGCCTGCGGCCAGGTCGGCGTTCTCGATCGACCGGACGCCACCGTCCATGTAGCGCGCGGTGCCGATGGTGACCGGCGGCCACACACCGGGCACCGCGCAGCTGGCGGCCACCGCGTCCACAAGGGACACTCCGGAGTCCTTGTCGAACACGGCGGGCTCGCCGGTCGCCGCATCGACGGCGACCAGCCGCATCGCCCGGTCCGGCCATTCATGCACGGGCAGCCTGCTCTCGATCACGGTCAGCCGGTCGGCCTCGGCCACCGTGTCGGTGGACAGCGCCAGCTCGCCCAGCTTGCGCCACTGTTGGACCGGCTCGGCCGCCTCGGCGTCGACCTCCTGCATCGCCGCCAGCAGCTCGGCCACGTCGACGGTGGGCGTGATCTCCCGCGACTGTCGCGCCGGGTCGACCTGCCGGGCCACCAACTGGTCGAACGGCAGGCCGCTGGCCACCTGTGCGGCGACCGCCGACCCGGCGGACGTGCCGACCACCAGGTCGGCGCCGCGCACGTCCACCCCGGACTCGGCCAGGCCGGCCAGGACGCCTGTCTCCCAGGCGATCCCGGCCGTCCCGCCACCCCCGAGCACCAACGCCCGGGTGGTCATGCCGCCGGCACCTTGTCCAGGAAGCCGTGCACGTCACGCAGCCGGCCGTCGGCGGCCAGCACGGCGACGTCGGTGCCGATCACCGTCGGCTCCGCGCCCGGCTCGGCGACCAGGCCCCACGAGAAGCGGACCCGCCCGTGGTGTTCCTCGGCCGCCTTCGCCAGTTCGAAGGTGAAGCCGGGGAACTGTTGCTGCACGCCACCGATCACGGCCGAAATGGCGTCGTGGCCGCTCACCTCGGCGAGCGGGTCGACGTAACTGCCGTCCGCCACCCACAGCTCCTTGATCCGCTCGGCCCGCCGCGCCGCGTCGGTCTCGTTCCACGCGGCGAGGTAGCGGGTCACCAGTTCGTTCGCGTCACTCATCGGACATCCCTCCATCGGCTGGTCGCTGACGTGCATCAGCCTGCCCGGCGAACAGCCGCTGGTCGATTACCTGGGACGTCATGCTGCCAGGGCGGTCCGACAGAGATGGTCGGCGGCGCGGGTGGTCTCCGGCAGCCGGTAGCGCGGGGCGAGCCGCAGCGTCTCGGCACACGCGCGGGCCACGTCGATCCGGTGGCCGACGGACACGAACACCGGTTTGACGTCCGACTGCGTGCGCACGACACGGCCGACGACGTCGTCGCCGTCCACCAGGTCGGACGTGTCACCGCGCCGGTCACCGGGCGGCGTGTACCGGCCCAGTGGTGTCTTGGCGACGCCGATCGTGGGTAGCCCGGTGAGGACGCCGACGTGGCACGCCAGCCCGAACCGCCTCGGGTGCGCGATCCCCTGCCCGTCGCACACCAGCAGGTCGGGCACGACGGTCAGCCGCTCCAGCGCCTCGACCAGCGCAGGCAGTTCGCGGAACGCGAACAGCCCGGACACGTAAGGAAACGTCGTCACGCCGTGCACGACGGCCGAGTCGACGACACCGAACCCGTCCACGTCCAGCACGACGACGGCCGCGACCAGCCGGTCGTCGGCGTAGGCGACGTCCAGGCCGGCGGCCGTGCGCACCTCGAACCCGTCCGGCGCGGTGGTGCTGACCAGCGGCCGCAGTTCGTTCTGGATGGCGACGGCCTCGTCGGCGGTCGACGGCCACGTGTGCGGCACCGTGACCCGCATCAGCGCGGCCACCGCTGCTCGGCGACCAGCAGGCCGTCGGCGTCGAACTCCTTCTGCACGGCCGGCTCCCCGTCCTCGTGCCATTCCCGGTAGGTGCCGACGAGCCTGCCACGCCGGACGGTGCCCTCGGCCTTGAGGCGTCCGTCGGCCCACCACTCGCGGGTCGCGCCGTCCGGCACGCCGTCCACGTACTGGTCGGACGACAGCACGACACCGTCCACGGTGGTCTCGACCACCTCACCGGTCACGGGCTCGCCGTTGTGCAGCAACACCATCGAGTCGTCCCACTCGACGTCGTCCAACCGCCGGTCGATCCGCTTGCCCACGCGGTCACGTTACAGCGAGTGACGGGTCGATGTGGCCGCGTCCGGCGACTACACTGCGCGGAGTGAGCGAGCAGCCAGAGCGCAAGGATCACCTGGAACTGCGCGCCTCGGACGCCGACCGGGAACGGGTCGCCAAGATCCTGCACGACGCCATGGGCGAGGGCAGGCTCACCATCGACGAACTCGACGAACGGCTACAGCAAACGTATGCGGCGAAGACCCTGGGCGACCTGGTGCCGCTGACGGCGGACCTGCCGAACGCCGCGGCGTCGCCCCTGATGCCGACGGCGATGGCCGCCCCGGTGCCCAGCAACCGGATCGGTGGCACCCCGAACGGGACCACCGCGATCGCGGTCATGGGTGGCTTCCAGCGCACCGGCGCGTGGGTGGTGCCCAGGTACTACACGGCGCTCGCGTTCATGGGCGGCGGCCAACTGGACCTCACGCAGGCGAGGTTCGCGGAGGCCGAGTCGACGATCCAGGTCTTCGCGTTCATGGGTGGCGTCGAGGTGATCGTGCCCGAGGACATCACGGTGCGGATCTCCGGCTTCGGCTTCATGGGCGGCTTCGACCACAAGGGCGCCCACGAGGGTCCGCCGGGCAGCCCGGTCGTCACGATCAGCGGGTTCGCCATGATGGGCGGGGTCGACGTGCGCCCGCCGAACAAGAAGGAACTCAAGCGCATCAACCGGCAACTGGAGAGCTGACCGCGGCCGGCCGGCCGGGTCCGGGGGCGCCGTCATGACCGGCGCCGACCGGCAGCCGTCAACCTAGACTGGCCGTCATGGCTGCTCCGTCAACGGCGACCACACCCCCGCCGTCCCTCCCGCCCGATCTGGCCGAGGTGACCCGCGACGAGTCCACCCTCCGTCGCTTCCTGCACGGCCTGCCCGGCGTCGACCAGGTCGGCGTGGAACAGCGCGCCGCCACCCTCGCGACGCGCAGCATCAAGAAGGCCGCGAAGCTGTGGGCGATCGACACCGCGATCAGCATGGTCGACCTGACCACCCTGGAAGGCGCCGACACCCACGGCAAGGTCCGCTCGCTGGCCGCGAAGGCCCGCAGGCCCGACCCGGACCACCCGGACACCCCGCAGGTGGCGGCCGTGTGCGTGTACCCCGACCTGGCCGAGGTGGCCGTCGAGGCGCTGCGCGGCAGTGACATCGGGGTGGCCAGCGTGGCGACCGCGTTCCCGTCCGGCCGGTCGGCCCGCGCGGTGAAGCTCGCCGACGTGAAGGAGGCCGTCGCGGCGGGCGCCACCGAGGTCGACATGGTGATCGACCGCGGAGCGTTCCTGTCCGGCAGGTACGGGCTGGTCCACGACGAGATCGTCGAGGTGAAGGCGGCCTGCGGTGACGCGCACCTGAAGGTGATCCTGGAGACCGGTGAGCTGGCCACGTACGACAACGTGCGCCGCGCGTCGTGGCTGGCGCTGCTGGCCGGCGGCGACTTCATCAAGACCTCCACCGGCAAGGTCTCCCCCGCGGCGACACTGCCGGTGACGCACGTGATGCTGCAGGCCGTCCGCGACTGGCACGGCCGCACCGGTGAACACCGGGGCGTGAAGGCGGCCGGTGGCATCCGGACCACGAAGGACGCCGTGCGCTACCTGGTGGCCGTGCACGAGGTCGCCGGCCCGGACTGGCTGACGCCGAAGCTGTTCCGGTTCGGTGCCTCCAGCCTGCTCAACGACCTGGTCATGCAGCGCAGAACCCAACTGGACGGCCACTACAGCGGCCCCGACTACGTGACGGTGGACTGATGAACGCACCGCTGTGGGAGTACGCGCCCGCCCCCGAGTCGCGGGACATCGCGAACCTCAAGCCGAGTTACCGGATGTTCGTCGACGGCCAGTTCGCCGACGGCACCGGTGAACCGCTCAAGACGCTCAACCCGGCGACCGGCGAGGTGCTCGCCGAGGTCGGCACCGCGAGTGTCGCCGACGTCGACCGGGCCGTGAAGGCCGCGCGGCGGGCGTACGACAAGGTGTGGGGCAGGATGCCCGGCGCCGAGCGCGCCAAGTACCTGTTCCGGATCGCCCGGATGGTCGCCGAGCGGGCCAGGGAACTGGCCGTGCTGGAGAGCCTGGACAACGGGAAGCCGATCCGCGAGTCGCGGGACGTGGACATCCCGACCGCGTCGGCGCACTTCTTCTACCACGCGGGCTGGGCCGACAAGCTGGGTTACGCCGGCTACGGGCCGGACCCGCGGCCGCTGGGCGTCGCCGGTCAGGTGATCCCGTGGAACTTCCCGCTGCTGATGGCCGCGTGGAAGATCGCGCCGGCGCTGGCCTGCGGCAACACCGTGGTGCTCAAGCCGGCCGAGACGACCCCGCTGACCGCGCTGGTGCTCGCCGAGATCATCCAGCAGGCCGACCTGCCGCCCGGCGTGGTCAACATCGTGCCCGGCGCCGGGGACATCGGCGCCGCCGTGGTCAACCATCCGGACGTGGACAAGGTCGCGTTCACCGGGTCCACCGAGGTGGGCAAGCTGATCCAGGCGTCGCTGGCCGGCACCGGCAGGAAGCTCACGCTGGAACTGGGCGGCAAGGCCGCGAACATCGTCTTCGAGGACGCGCCGCTGGACCAGGCCGTCGAAGGCATCGTCAACGGGATCTTCTTCAACCAGGGGCACGTCTGCTGCGCCGGTTCGCGGCTGCTGGTCGCCGAGTCGATCGCGGACGAGCTGCTGGGCAAGCTGCGCGACCGCGTGTCGACGCTGCGGGTGGGCGACCCGCTGGACAAGAACACCGATGTCGGCGCGATCAACTCCGCCGAGCAGCTGGCGAAGATCAAGGATCTGGTGCGCGCCGGGGACGACGAGGGCGCCGAGCGGTGGACGAGTCCGTGCCCGTTGCCGGACAAGGGTTTCTTCTTCGCGCCGACGGTGTTCTCGAACGTGAGTCAGGCGATGCGGATCGCCCGCGAGGAGATCTTCGGGCCGGTGCTGTCGGTGCTGACGTTCCGCACGCCGGACGAGGCCGTGGCGAAGGCGAACAACACGCCGTACGGGCTGTCCGCCGGCGTGTGGACGGAGAAAGGGTCGCGGATCCTGTCCATGGTCAGCCGGCTGCGCGCCGGCGTGGTGTGGGCCAACACGTTCAACAGGTTCGATCCGACGGCACCGTTCGGCGGATACCAGGAGTCGGGCTTCGGCCGTGAGGGCGGCCGCGCGGGGCTGGAGGCGTACCTCGATGTCTGACACACGGGTCACCGTCGCGAAGACGTACAAGCTGTACATCGGGGGCGCGTTCCCCCGCTCGGAGTCCGGCCGCACCTTCCCGGTGTCCGACTCGAAGGGCACGTTCCTGGCCAACGCGGCGCAGGCGTCCCGGAAGGACGCGCGGGACGCCGTCGTCGCGGCCCGCAAGGCGTTCCCGGGCTGGTCCGGCGCCACCGCCTACAACCGGGGCCAGGTGCTGTACCGGGTGGCGGAACTGTTGGAGGGCCGCCGCGAGCAGTTCATCAGCGAGGTCGTCGCGTCCGAGGGCGTGCCGGCCCGCCGTGCGCAGTCCCTTGTGGACGCGTCGATCGACAGGTGGGTGTGGTACGCGGGCTGGACGGACAAGATCGCGGCCGTGCTGGGTGCGTCGAACCCGGTCGCCGGGCCGTACTTCTCGTTCACCGTGCCGGAGCCGACCGGTGTGGTGGCCGTGCTGGCACCGCAGCAGTCGGCGCTGCTCGGGCTGGTCAGCGTGATCGCCCCGGTGCTGGCCGCCGGCAACACGTGTGTCGTGGTGGCCAGCCAGGCGCGGCCGCTGCCGGCGATCACGCTGTCCGAGGTCCTGGCCACGTCCGACGTGCCCGGTGGCGTGGTCAACATGCTGACCGGCCGGACGGCGGAACTCGCGCCGTGGCTGGCCGCGCACGGTGACGTCAACGCGCTCGACCTGGGCGGTGCCGCGACCAGCCAGCGACCGGAATTGGAGAAGGCGGCGGCGGGCACGGTGAAGCGGGTGCTGCGGGCGCCGGCCGCCGAACCGGACTGGACGCGGACACCGGACATCGCCCGGCTGCGGGCGTTCACCGAGGCCAAGACCGTCTGGCACCCGATCGGCGTCTGACCATCCGACCAGGACGGGGCACACGGACCTACTGTCGGGTAGGGTCTCGCGCGAACCCACGTCGGACAGCTGGCCCGGAGGGACACTTCGATGGGCGCATACCAGACGGTCATGGTCGGAACGGACGGATCGGACTCCTCGCTGCGCGCTGTGGACCGCGCCGCCGTGCTCGCCAAGGACGCGGCGGCGACACTGGTCATCGTGTGCGCGTACCACCCGGCGAGCGAGCGCGAGGTCGCCGCGGCAGGTGACGCGCTGGGTGAGGAGGCCTACCAGGTGGTCGGCTCGGCACCGGCCGAGGACACGCTGCGCACGGCGGCCGACCGGGCCGCCGCGGCGGGCGCGACCGACGTCGTGACCTCGGCGATCAGCGGCGACCCGGTCAAGTCGCTGGTGCAGGCCGTCGAGGAGCACAAGGCCGACCTGCTCGTCGTCGGCAACCGGGGCCTGAACACCCTGGCCGGCCGGCTGCTCGGCTCGGTGCCCTCCGACGTGTCCCGGCACGCCGGCTGCGACGTGCTGATCGTGCACACGGTCCGGTAGCGATGGCCGAACCTCCGGTGCAGCGGCAGGTCGAGAAGGCGCTGCTGGGCGGGGAACGGCGCTACAACCGCATCCAGGTCACGGACGCGGCGGGCGTGAGCCTGGACCGTGCCCGGAAGCTGTGGATGGCCATGGGCTTCGCCGAGGTCGGCGACGAGGACGTCGTCTTCACCGACGGCGACGTCGAGGCGCTGCGGGTGTGGGACGCGTTGGTGGGCACCGGGATCGTGGACCTCGCCGACGAGACGTCGGTGGCGCGTGCGCTGAGCCAGCCGCTGTCCCGGCTGGCCGACTGGCAGGCGCAGGAGGTACTGACCCGCGCCGCCGACCTGAAGGCGGCGCCGGACCAGTTGGCGCAGCTCGCCGAAGGCCTGCTGCCGGTGATCGAGGGCCTCCAGTCGTACGTGTGGCGCCGGCACCTGGCCGCGGCGACCGGCCGGTCCCTGTCGGCGGGCCGGGAGGAGTTGTCCGCGCGGACGTCCGTGGTGGGCTTCGCCGACATCGTCGGCTACACGACCACCACCCGGCACTCCGGCATCGAGGAGCTGTCGGCACTGCTGGAGGCGTTCGAGAAGGACGCCACCGAGGCCATCGCGGCACGGCACGGCCGCGTGGTGAAGACCGTCGGCGACGAGGTGCTGTTCGTCGCCGACACAGCGGCCGACGCCGCCGAGATCGCGCTGCACCTGGCCGACGGCGACCGCGAGGCGCGGGGCCTGCCGACGCTGCGGGTCGGACTGGCCATGGGGCCGGTACTGAGCCGGTTCGGCGACGTGTACGGATCGGTGGTGAACCTGGCCGCCCGGCTGACCGCCCTGGCCCGGCCGGGCACCGTGCTGGTGGACCGGGAACTGGCCGAGGCGCTGCGAGCCGACGACCGCTACTCACTGCGGCAACGCCGGCCGACCACGGTCCGTGGATACCACCACCTCAAGTCGTGGTCGTTGCGTCGAGCCGATTAGTTGGCCGGCACGACCCGGAATCGTGGCGTGACCGTGACCCCGTACGCTTTGCGTCTCCGGCACAAATCACCTCATGGCCGGATGGGTTTGTCGCCTGCTGGAGTTTCAGTGGCCGGGGAGGTCGCGCATGGCTCAGGACATCGTCCCGATCGAGCTCGGGCTGCCGCAGGGTGACGTCGTCACACTGTGGGCGCCCCGCTGGCGGGAGGACGGCGAGGAGTGGGAGGCATTCCTCGGCCATGACGAGGATCTGTACGCCTTCCCGGACACCGCCCACCTGGCGGCGTTCGTGCGTACCGAGACCGACCACGACCTCGCCGACCACCCGGCGTGGCACGTCGTCCCCGCGCTGTCGGTCGGCGAGCTGACGCCCGACGAGGAGCACCAGTACGACCTGGTGGGCGTGCCGGAACTGGTGGCCGAGGACCCGGACACGTGGGTGCTGTCCGAACTGGCCGACATCGTCGCCATGGTGCGTTCCCTGGCAGATGTCTGTGAACTGACCGAGGTGGAGGAGATCCTCAACTCGGCGTCTGGTTTCGCGCTGCTGGAGCAGGGCACACTGCCGTTCTCCGGCCGGGAGGGCGCGATCCTGTGGACCGAGCTGTCCGAGGTCGTCGCCGAGCGGTGGGACGAGGTGCTGGACGCGATCGACGACGTCGTGACCGCTCCGGACGTGGACGCGGCGGCACTCGCCACGGCGCAGACCGAACTGGCGGAGCTGGAAGCCCAGCTGAAGGACGCCGAAGAGGCGGCCGAGGGCGACGACGACGTCGAGCCGATCGACGCGGAGGCCGACACCGCGGCCGACGCCGACGGTGCGGCCGAGGAGTCCGACGACGAGTCCGCGGCGGACGACGAGGACGAGGGCGAGGACGAGCCGGTCGGCTTCTGGGCCGAGGTCGGCATTGACCCGATCAAGATCATCATGCCGGAGGCGGAGTACTACACGCTGCGCTGCTACCTGGCCACCGACGACGAGGACGAGGAACCGCTGTTCCTCGGCGCGGACGGCAAGATCGACGTGTTTCGCTCGCCGCGTGCCCTGGCCCGGTTCATCGCCGACTCCGGCGCCGACTCCGAGGACAACGACCTGTCCCGGACCAGCACGTGGCAGGAGGTCACGACGGCGGCTGTCGACGGCTCGCTGACCGTCGAGGTCGACGAGAGCAACGTGTACGTGCTGCCCGGCATCGCCGACGACATCGCCGAAGGCCCGGACGCGGTCGACCCGACGCAGCTGGACCTCGCGGTGGAACTGCTGACCGACGCGGCCGACTGGGCAGGCGACGACAGCGTCGCGACCGCGCTGGCGCCGTCGGAAAGCCTGGGCTGGCTGGTGTCGTTCGTCCTGCGGCCGGACCCGACGCGGCTGGCGCCCAGCGCGCCGTTCGACAAGGAAGAGGCCGCGTGGCGGGCGCTGATCGACAAGTTCGAGGAACGCCTCCGCACGCACTGACA
>DASZXM010000075.1:0-3056 GCA_035546415.1 Pseudonocardiaceae bacterium | reverse complement strand
ACATCACGCACGACATCGCCAGCGCGCGGTACGTGGCCGACCGGCTCGTCGTGATGTACGCCGGCCACATCGTAGAAGCCGGCCCCACCGAAGAGGTGCTGCACAACCCGAAGCACCCCTACACCCAGCTGCTGTTGTCCGCGGTACCCGACCCGCGCGCGCCGCTGAACGTCACGGCGCAGACCGACCGGGGCGAGCCGCCCAAGGTGGTCGACCCGAAGCCCGGCTGCCGGTTCCGGTGGCGCTGTCCGCTCGCGGTGGACGTGTGCTCCGAGGTCACGCCCGAGGGACGGCTGCTCGCGCCCCGGCACACGGCAGCCTGCCATGTGGCGACCCCTGATCAACCGACCGGCGCGAGTGGGAGCGCACAGGTCGGTCTGTTGGACCGGAACGAACAGGATGTGACGGAATGAAGCTCGCGGTCGTGGGCGGTGGGTCCACGTACACCCCGGAACTCGTGGACGGCGTCGCACGGCTCGCCGACACGCTGCCGGTGAGCGAACTGGTGCTGGTGGACCCGGACGAGCACCGGTTGGAGCGGGTCGGCGGCGTGTCCGCGCGGATCATGGCCGCCTACGGGCACCCGGCCACCGTGCGCGGCACCACCAACCTGGACGACGGGCTCGACGGCGCGGGCGCGGTGCTGCTGCAACTGCGGATCGGGGGACAGGCCGCTCGGCACCGGGACGAGACGTGGCCACTGGACTGCGGTTGCGTCGGCCAGGAGACCACCGGTGCCGGTGGGTTCGCCAAGGCGCTGCGCACCGTGCCCGTCGTGCTCGACATCGCCGAACGGGCCAGGAAGCTGGCGGCGAAGGACGCGTGGATCGTCGACTTCACCAACCCGGTCGGCATCGTCACGCGGGCGCTGCTGGACGCCGGCCACCGTGCCGTCGGCCTGTGCAACGTGGCGATCGGCTTCCAGCGGCGATTCGCGGCGGCCCTGGGCGTCGAGCCGGAGCGCGTGACACTCGGGCACGTCGGCCTCAACCACCTGACCTGGGAGCGTTCCGTCCTCGTCGACGGCGTGGACCGGCTGCCGGAGCTGTTGGACGGTGGTGGCGAGGAGATCGCGGACGCCATCGGACAGCCGGTGGAGCTGATCCGCAGGCTCGGCGTCGTGCCGTCCTACTACATCCGCTACTACTGGCAGCACGACCAGGTCGTGGAACACCAGCGTGGCGAGCCGACGCGGGCCGAGGTGGTCGCCGGCTACGAGAAGGAACTGCTCGACATGTACGCCGACCCGAAGCTCGACCACAAGCCCGAGCTGTTGTCCAAGCGGGGCGGCGCGTTCTACTCGGAGGCCGCGGTGAATCTGCTGGCGTCGCTGACGTCGAACGCGGGCGACACCCAGGTGGTGAACCTGCGCAACAACGGCAGCCTGCCGTTCCTGCCGGACGACGCGGTCATCGAGGTGCCGGCGACGATCACGTCGGACGGTCCGGTCGCCCTGCCGATCAGCCCGGTGGAGCCCTTGTACCGCGGTTTGATCTCGGCGGTAACCGCTTACGAGGAGTTGGCCGTGGCAGCGGCGCTGCACGGCGGCCGGGACCGGGTCTTCGACGCGCTGCTCGCGCACCCGCTGATCGGCCAGGTCGACATCGCCGACAAGCTGACCGACCGGCTCATGGCGGAGAACGACAAGTACCTGCCATGGGTGACGACATCGTGACGACCACGGGAAGCGCACCGGCCGCGGTGCTGGCCATCGACGGCGGCAACAGCAAGACGGACGTGGCGCTGGTCGGACCGGACGGTTCGCTGCTGGCCAGCGCCCGCGGCCCGGGCACGTCGGTGGACGACCGACGGTTCGAGACGTCGTTGGTCGTGCTGGACGACCTGGTGGACGCGGTGGCCAGACAGGCCGGCATCGACCCGGACGGGCAGATCGCCGAGCATACGTCGGCGTTCATCGCGGGTGCGGACCTGCCGCAGGAGGAGGAGCGGCTGGAGGAGGTGCTCCGGACGCGGAACTGGAGCCCGAGCTTACGTGCTGGAAACGACACGTTCGCGGTGCTGCGGGCCGGTACCCAGCGGCCATGGGGCGTTGGCGTGACGTGCGGCGCGGGGATCAACTGTGTCGGCGTCGCTCCGAGCGGGGAACAGACGAGGTTTCTGGCGCTGGGTCGCTTCACCGGCGACTGGGGCGGTGGCCTGGACATGGGTGTCGAGGTCATGTGGTGGGCCACGCGCGCCGAGGACGGCCGCGGCGAGCCCACGGCGTTGGCGTCGGCTGTCGCGTCGTACTTCAACCGCGACTCGGCGTCGGACGTGGCGATCGGCATCCACCTGGGTGACCTGGACGCGGATGATTTGATCAGGTTGACGTACGTGCTGTTCGAAGTGGCCAACGCGGGCGACCCGGTCGCGGTGCGGCTCGTCGACCGGTTGGCGGCGGAGATCAGCGCGATGGCGCTGGTCGCGATGCGGCGGTTGGAGTTGACCGGGCTGGACACGGAGGTCGTGTTGGGCGGTGGTCTGCTCATGGCCCGGAACCCGCTGTTGATCGGTGGGGTCACGGAGCGGGTGTTGGCGGAGGCGCCGACTGCGCAGGTCGGGGTGGTGGAGGTGCCGCCCATCGCCGGGGCGGCGTTGTTGGGGTTGGATGTGCTGGGGTTGGGGCAGGAGGCGCACGACCGGTTGCGGGAGGCGTACGCCGCGGCTGGTACGGGGGCTGGCGCCGCGGGCGGTGCTGGGGCTGGTGCTTCGGGTGGCACTGCGGCTGGGACTGCGGTGCAGGCGGCTGGTTGATTGCCTGTTCTCTTCTTCAGTCGGCTGCGGCCGGTCTCCACGCGGGGAGGCCGGCCGTGGTGGTTTCGGGGCTCGGGGCGGCTGTTCGGTCTCGCTGGGTGCGGCGATTGGGATGCTGGGCGCGTTGGTTGGGGTGGCTGGGCGCGTTGCGTGCGGCGGCTTTCTGTTGCGATCGGATCGGTCGCTTTGTCGGGCTGGGTGCGTTGCGTGCGGCGGCCTTCTGTTGCGACCGGTTGTCGTCTTCCCCCTCACCCCGATCTGGGATGGTTCGCGTTCGCGGCGTCTTGTCAAGGGCGCTCCTG
>DASZXM010000074.1:0-5382 GCA_035546415.1 Pseudonocardiaceae bacterium | reverse complement strand
CACCGCCAGGATCACGCCGTCGGACCTGCGCGCCGACAGGTTGTCCAGCCAGTTGCGCGCCGTCGCGCCGGGGCCGTGGATCGCCGACACGACCGTGCCCATCCGCGCCTCGTGCACGACGCCTTCCACGCCGCGGATGATCTCCACGTCCCACGCGCTGTCCAGCTCCGGGAACACCAGATCCACCAGGCCCGCACGGTTGTCCGGGCGCCGGGACCGCCTGGCGTAGCGGTGTTTCTCGATCAGCCGCTCGATCCGGGCGCGGGTGTCCGGCGCGACCTCGTCCTTGCCGTTGAGCACCTTCGAGACCGTCGGCACGGACACACCGGCCTCCCGGGCGATGTCGGCGATGGTCACCCGGGCCTTGCCACCTGCGGTCACGCCCGAAAGTTTCGGTCACATGTCGGCACATTGTCAACTGTGTAACCGATTCGCACCTAGCGTTGCCCGGGGCAACTTTCCGATAGTTTCCGGGTGACCATTCGAGTCGCCGTCGTGGGCACCGGCGGGATCGCCGACCTCGCCCACGTGCCGGCCATCCGCGCCCAGGGTGACCGCGTCCAGCTCGTGGCCGCCGTCGACGTCGACGCCGACCGTCTCGCCGCGTTCTGTGAACGCCACGACATCCCCGCAGGTTACGCCACCGTCGACGCGATGCTCGACGCCCAGCGGCCCGATCTGGTGCACGTCTGCACGCCACCGGCCGTGCACGTCGACCAGGTCGTGCGCTGCCTCGACGCGGGCGCGTGGGTGCTGGTGGAGAAGCCACCGTGTCTGTCGCTGGCCGAGTTCGACCGGATCGCGGCCGCCGAGCGGCCCGGCGGCCCGTATGCGGGCGTCGTATTCCAACACCGGTTCGGCTCCGGCGCCCGCCACCTGAAACAGCTCGTCGACGCCGGCACGCTGGGCAGGCCGCTCGTCGCGCTGTGCCAGACGACGTGGTACCGCGACCACGCCTACTACGCCGTGCCGTGGCGCGGCGACTGGGACACCGAGGGCGGCGGTCCGACGATGGGCCACGGCATCCACCAGATGGACCTGCTGCTGGCGATACTGGGCGAATGGACCGAGGTGCGCGCGATGGCCGGCAGGCTGGACCGCGACGTGCGCACCGAGGACGTGTCCATGGCGGTCGTGCGGTTCGCGTCCGGCGCGATGGCGTCGGTGGTGAACAGCGTGCTGTCCCCGCGCGAGGTGTCCTACCTGCGGTTCGACTTCGCCGACGGCACCGTCGAGCTGACCCACCTCTACGGCTACGACAACGCCGACTGGCGCTACACGCCGGCCCCCCATGTCACCGGAACGTCGCCGTGGCACCCGCCGGACGGGCCGCGCAGCTCGCACGCCGCGCAGCTGCCGGCGGTGCTGGACGCGATGGAACGCGGCGAGCGGCCGCCGGTGCGCGGACGGGAGACGATGGAGCTGGTCACCGCGCTGTACCGGTCGGCGTTCACCGGCCAGCCGGTGACGCGGGACCAGCTGGTCCCCGGTGACCCCTTCTACCAGCACCTGCACGGCGGAGTCCGGGAAGGAGCATGGGCGTGAAGCTGCGCGACGACGGCCGCCGTGTGGTCGCCACCGAGGGCGGCGTGGAGCTGTTCGGCTACTCCTACGACCCGGACACGCCCGCGTTCGAGTGCCCGTGCCCGTACTTTCATCCACTTCGGACACTCGTCGGCGAGGTGGTCACCGGTTACCGGCCGCACGACCACCGGTGGCACAAGGGGCTCGCGATGACCGCGTCGCACCTGTCCGGCCAGAACTTCTGGGGCGGCGGGTCGTACGTGCACGGCCGCGGGTACGTCGACCTGCCGAACGTGGGAACGCTGCGGCACCAGGGGTTCACCGCGTTGGACGACGAGGGCTTCACCGAGGACGTCGACTGGGTCACGCAGGCGGGGGAGCGCTGGATCGCCGAGCGGAGGTCGGTCCGGGTCGCCGTCGACGACGCGGCGTGGACACTGGATTTCACGACCGAGCTGCTCAACGTGCGCGGCGAGCCGCTGGAGTTCGGCAGCCCCACGGTGTTCGGTCGGGAACTTGCCGGTTACTGCGGTTTCTTCTGGCGTGGGCCCAGGTCGTTCACCGGTGGTGACGTGATCGCGCCGGGCGGGCGGCGCGGCCAGGAGATGATGGGCCACACCGCTGCGTGGCTGGCGTTCGTCGGCCGGCACGACGAGACGGACCGCACGTCCACGCTGGTGTTCGAGGAACCGGGCCGTGAGCCATACTGGTTCGTGCGTTCGACCCCGTTCCCGGTGGTGAATCCGTCGCTCGCGTTCTACGAGCCGCGCGAACTGGCCGCCGGCGACGTGCTCCGCGGGCGGTACCGGGTGGTCATCGCCGACGGCGCGTGGGACGAAGCCCGGATCGCCGACCGTTGCCGCGGGAGCGCCAGTGACTGAGCAGCCGATCTTCCCCGGTGGGACGGCCGTGTCCGGGCTGTCGGTCTACCCGTGGGAGGCTGCCGACGGGCTGTGCGGCGGCTCGCCGCACATGCACCTGACGTGCACGGAGGCGTACGTGACGGTGTCCGGGCGCGGCGCCGTGCAGACGCTGACGGCGAGCGGGTTGCGGGAGACACCGCTGACCGCGGGCACGGTCGCGTGGTTCGGCCCGGGCACGATCCACCGCGCGGTCAACCACGGCGACCTGCGGGTGGTGGTCGTCATGCAGAACAGCGGCCTGCCCGAGGCGGGCGACGCGATCTTCACGTTCCCGCCGGATGTGCTGGCCGACCGGGAACGGTTCCGGTCGATCGCGATCCTGCCCGAGGCGTCGGACGCCGCGGCGCGCAGGCGGCGGGACGTGGCGGTGTCGGGTTTCCGGACGCTCGTGGACCAGGTCGAGGCCGGGAACGTCGGCGCGCTGGAGGACTTCTACCGGGCGGGGGTGGCGCTGGTCGCCGATCACGTCGACCACTGGACCGAGCTGTGGCGGTCGGGCGCGATGGCGGCCGCCGAACGCACCGGGGAACATCTGAAAGCCTTGCGGGACGGGCGGATCGACCACTTGATGCGGGCCGGTGTCCGCAGCGCGGAGGCGCCCGCCCCGGACGACCGGCGGTTCGGCATGTGCGGCCGCCTGGACACCTACGACGTCCGCTGACCCTTCCGTCCGGCGAAAGTTTCCACGGAGCTGAACTGCGGCTTTTCAACTTCGATAACGATTTCTTGACTCTGCCTGTCCGGCGTCGATAGCGTTTCCTGACTCGATGTTTCCGATAGTTTCTGTCGCAAGGGTGCGAAGGGGCTGGTCGAGGTGCGTGTTCGGGCACGCCTGGGTTCCGTTGTCGCAGCCGTCGCCGTCGGTGGTGCCCTGATGGCCGCCCCGGCCGCCGGCGCCACGCCGGACATCGTGATCGACGGTTTTCAGCACTACCAGTCCGTCGACGGGTTCGGCTTCTCCGAGGCGTTCCAGCGGGCGGAGATCCTGCACGGCTCGCTCGGGCTGTCGCCCGCCAACCAACAGCTCGCGCTCGACCTGCTGTTCAGCCCGCGCACCGGCGCCGGGTTCAGCATTCTGCGCAACGGGATCGGGTCCTCACCGGACAGTGCGAACGACTTCATGAACTCCATCGAGCCGGTCAGCCCGGGCAGTCCGACCGCCGAGCCGCACTACGTGTGGGACGGATCGGACTCCGGCCAGCTGTGGGTGTCGCAGCAGGCGGAACTGCGTGGCGTGCGCCAGATCTACGCCGACGCGTGGAGCGCACCCGGGTTCATGAAGACCAACGGGTCGGACTCCAACGGCGGCTACCTGTGCGGCGTCACCGGCACCAGTTGCCCGACCGGGGACTGGCGGCAGGCGTACGCCAACTACCTCGTCCAGTACCTGCGCTTCTACCAGCGGTCCGGCGTGCACGTCACCCAGGTCGGCTTCCTCAACGAACCCGACCTGACCACGACCTACGCGAGCATGCTGTCCGACGGCACGCAGGCCGCCGACTTCATCAAGGTGCTCGGGCCGACACTGGCCCGATCCGGGCTGCACACCCAGATCGCGTGCTGCGACGCCGCCGGCTGGCAGGAGCAGGCCGATCGGCTCGCCGGCATCCGGCAGCAGCCCGGCGCGTACCGCTACCTCGGTCTGGTCACCGGGCACGGCTACGTCGACCCGCCCGCCGCGCCGCTGGACACGAACCGGCACGTGTGGCAGTCCGAGTGGGCCGACTTCAACCCGTGGGACCCGGCGTGGGACGACGGCACCGCCGCGTCCGGCATGACGTGGGCGCAGCGCATCCAGTCGGCCTTCACCACCGCGGACGTCAACGCCTTCTTCTACTGGTGGGGCGCTTCGGCGAGCACCGCGAACTCCGGTCTGGTGCGGTTGACCGGTGACTCGGTGACCGCGTCGAAGCGGCTGTGGGCGTTCGCCGCGTTCAGCCGGTTCGTGCGGCCGGGTGCGGTGCGGATCGGTGCGACGTCGGCGGACCGGAACGTGACCGTCAGTTCGTTCCGCAACCGGGACGGGTCGGTGGTGACGCAGTTGATCAACACGGGCACGTCGGCGGCGACCGAGACCGTGGCCGTGCGCGGTGTCGCCGGCCGTTCGGTGGCGTCCTATCTGACCGACGAGGCCGACGACATGGCGGCCCAGCCCCGGATCCCGGTGCACGGCAACACGTTCACCGCGACCGTTCCGGCCAGGTCGATCGTCACCTACGTACAGGGAGGCCGCTGATGCGCCGCGCCTTGCTGCTGGTCGCCGTTGCCGGACTGGCCGTCGCCTGCGGTGCGCCGACCGCTGATGTCGGCAGCGCACCGTCGTCGGTGCCCAAGCTGCCGGACAAGCCGATCACGGTGACGATCCTGGACGTCAGCGGTGACCTGTTGACCAGCAAGCCGGCGATCCAGGCGTTCGCGGCGAAGAACCCGAACCTGGTCGGCAAGGTCGACTTCGAGACGGGCGCGCCGACGGATGTGGCCGGGAAGGTGCAGGCGCAGCAGAACGCCGGTTCGGTGACCGTCGACCTCGTGCTGACCGGCGGCGACGGCCTGTCCGCGATGCAGTCCCAGCACGAGCTGATCACGCTGCTGCCGAACTACTCCGCCGAGTTTCCCGGACTCCGACAGCGGATGGATCCCGGTGCGTGGAAGATGATGCAGGCCGCGGACGGCCAGGGCATCGTCGCCACGCAGTACGGCGCGGGCGGGCCGCTGCTGGAGTACGACCCGAGCAAGGTCGCCACTCCGCCCTCGACCCCGCAGGAGCTGTTGACCTGGGCGAAGGCGCATCCCGGGCAGTTCATCTACGCCAACCCGGACAACTCCGGGCCGGGCCGGGTGTTCCTGATGGGCCTGCCGTACATGCTGGGCGACAGCAACCCGCAGGACCCGGTGCACGGCTGGTCGAAGACGTGGGCCTACCTCAAGGAACTCG
>DASZXM010000073.1:0-7923 GCA_035546415.1 Pseudonocardiaceae bacterium | reverse complement strand
CACTGCTCCCAGGCCGTGAACAGCTCCAGCAGCACCGGTTCGGTGTCGCCCGCGTAGATGCCCCACTTGGTGCGCGCCAGGATCTCCGGACCCCACGCCGGCACGCCTGCCCGCGACACCAGCAGCGTGACGAGCGTTTCCCGCCGGTTGAACGCCGAGTACAGCGTCGGCAGGTAGCCCACCTGCAGGCCGACCACGACCAGCCCGGTGTAGGCGGCGACGTAGTCGACGGTGGTGCTGCTCGTGCTGGTCGGCGCCGCGTAGCCGAGGGTGAACATCGACGACCCGGCCTCGCTGATCGCGTGGAACACGGTGTCGGTGACCACCGGCAGCAGCGTCAGCGCGTACCCGACGACGAGCAGCACGATCCACGCGGCCAGCCGCACCAGCAGGGCGACCGGCGACTGCCACGCCAGCACCCGGTCCCGTGCCTGGAAGGTGCGCAGTCGACGGGTGACCAGCAGAAACGCCCGGTCGACGACCATCTCGCAGGCCCGGGACACGCGTGAGTTGATGTTCCTGGGCACCACCAGCGTGCCGATGACGCTCACCAGGGTGCCCGCCAGCAGCACGACGCCCGCCGCGAAGCAGATCCACCGCACGACCATGACCACTCCCTGATCCAGTTCCGGGAGGATCATCCCCCGCCGCACGCGAAACGGCCGGGACACCAGCGGTGTCCCGGCCGTTTCTCTGACCCCCGGTCAGCCGATGTGCGCCAGTGGCGCGTCCTCGACGATGGCCGTCTCGGGCTTCTTGCGGATCATCGTGAACACGACCACCGCGCTCGCGGCCATCAGCAGTGCGCTCACCAGGAACGCGACGTTGTAGCCGTGGATGGCGCCGCCGGCCTGGGCGGCCGGCGACGTGCCGTGCGCGATCAGGTAGTCGGCGAACACCGTGGTGAAGATCGTGTTCAGCAGTGCCGTGCCCAGCGAGCCACCCACCTGCTGCGACGTGTTCACCAGCGCGCTGGCCACGCCCGCGTCGTGGTTGGCCACGCCGTTGAGGGCCGTGTTGGACAGCGGCACGAACACCAGACCCATGCCGAAGCTCATCATCAGGAACGACGGCAGGATCATCGTCGCGTACGACGAGTGCAGGTTCAGCGTGGTGAGCCAGAACATCGCGCCGGTCGCCAGCACCGCGCCGACGGACATCAGCACCCTCGGCCCGACCCTGGGCAGCAGCTGCGCCGCCACCGTCGCCGCCGCGATGATGCCCAGCGAGAACGGCAGGTACGCGATGCCGGTGCGCAGCGCCGAGTAGTGCAGCGTCTGCTGCAGGTAGTAGGTCATGAACAGGAACATGCCCAGCATGCCCGACCCCAGCAGCACCGACGTCAGGAACGACCCGCCGCGGTTGCGGTCCAGGACCACCCGCAGCGGCAGCAGCGGGTTGGCCACCCGCGACTCGACGAACACGAACGCGACCAGCAGCACCACCGCTCCGACGAGGAATCCCAGCGTCACGCCGGAACCCCAGCCGTCGGTGGCGGCCTTCGTGAAGCCGTAGACCAGCGACAGCAGGCCCGCCGTGGCCAGCACGGCACCACCGATGTCGTAGCGCGTGTTGCCCTCGGCCCGGCTCTCCCGCACGATCGGCAGCGCCGCGGCGAACGCGATGATCGCGATCGGCACGTTGACGTACAGGCACCACCGCCAGTCCAGGTACTGCGTGAGCAACCCGCCGGACAGCATCCCGATCGCGGCACCGCCGCCGGAGATCGCGCCGAACACACCGAACGCGCGAGCGCGTTCGCGTGCCGACGTGAACGTGACGGTCAACAGGGACAGCGCGGCCGGGGCGAGCAGCGCGCCGAACGCGCCCTGCAGGCCACGGGCGGCGAACAGCATGCCCTCGTTGACGGCGGCACCGCCCAGGGCGGACGCGCCCGCGAAGCCGATCAGACCGATCAGGAAGGCACGCTTGCGGCCCAGGTAGTCGGCCACCCGGCCGCCGAGCAACAGCAGGCCGCCGAAGGCCAGCGTGTACGCGGTCACCATCCACTGCCGGTTGGCGTCGGAGATGTGCAGGGCCTGCTGTGCCGACGGCAGCGCGATGTTCACCACCGTCGCGTCGAGCACGACCATCAACTGGGCCAGTGCGATCACCGCGAGCGCCAGCCACCGCCGCGGGTCGGCCGTGTGTTGTGCCGTCGACGCCGCTCTCGGCGGCGCGTCGGCAACGACGTTCTGAGACATGGATATCCCCTCGTGCTGTTCAGCGCCCATGGTTGTGCGCAGCCGGAATCACCGGCGAAATTCATTGATCACCGCGACACTGCGGCGCGTGTTCCCGTTCGGTCAGGCAGCGCTTTGATGGCGCAGAACGGGAAGGAGCACGTCATCGACGACGTGTTCGGAATAGGCGCGGTCCATCGGCTGCGGATTTGTCAGCCGACGGGACAACACCATCGAGAACATTGTTTCGTGCAACAGATCCGGTTTCACATCCGACGGGATCTCGCCGCGTTCGGCGGCCCGCCGCAGTATCGTCTCGTGGACGACGCGCTTCTTCTCGAACATGAACTCGTACATGGTGCGGGCGAGCACCGGGCAGCGCGCCGCAGCCGTCATCACTCCTGCGATGACCTCGCCGTCCTTGCTGTTGCCGAAGTGGCACGCCCGGTCCATCAGGGCGAGCAGGTCGCCGCGCAGCGAACCCGTGTCGTCGGGTTCGGCCGTCGCCGCGAAGTGCTGTGCCAGTGAGTCGGCGACGAGGTCCGGCTTGTTCGGCCAGGTTCGGTAGATGGTCGCCTTGCTCACGTGCGCCCGTGCCGCGACGGCGTCCATCGTCATCCGGTCGTATCCGACCTCGGCCAGCAGTTCGAAGACCGAGTCGCAGACCGCCGCCCAACGCTGCGGGACACGCCGTCCGACCTGTGTCCCGGACACCCCCGTCGTCGTCATGGCGCTTCCCTCCCGTCGGTCGACCAAGCATGAAACGAATCCGTACCGCCCTGGTCAACGCGGGTCGGGTACGAAACAGTTCCGTACTCGCCAAAGAGTGACGCGGGTCACGTGCGCTGGGTGGATGGCCGGTGGCACGGTCACGGGCCAGCCGGCGTCCACCACGACCGACGTCGTCACGTCCGCTGACCCGGACTTGTGCAACGGTGGCCGGCATCGCCACACTTGACTACCTATGGCGGCAGTGCACAGGACGATCCTGCTGTTGGACGTCGCGGGTTCGGGTGACCTGTCGCGGACGAATCTGAACCAGATCGCGGTCCGGGACGCCCTGTACCGTCTGGTGTCGCGCGCGTTCCAGCGGTCGGGCATCGTGTGGGAGGAGTGCGGGCACGAGGACCGTGGCGACGGAATCCTGGTGATCCTGCCACCGGACGTGCCGAAGGTGCTGCTCGTCGAACTGTTGCCGGGCGAATTGCTGTCCGGTGTCGAGGCGCACAACAATGCGAGCGGCGCGGCGGAGCGAATTCGCCTGCGCATGGCGTTGCACGCCGGTGAGGTGCATTACGACGAACACGGTGTCGTGGGCCGTTCGGTCAATCACGCTTTTCGATTGCTGGAGGCACCGGACCTGAAACACGCACTCGCCGAGTCGGGCCGGCCGCTGGCCCTGATCACGTCGGCGTGGTTCTTCGACGAGGTCGTCTGGCACAGCCGGTCACCGGACCGGAACCGTTACTACCAGGTGTCGGTGACGGTGAAGGAGACGACGGCGACGGCGTGGATCTGCGTGCCGGGCGTCGACCCACAGCCCACGGAGGTGCCGTCGGCCGACGTGCCACGCCAACTGCCGGCCAGGACGAGCCGTTTCGTCGGCCGGGACGGTGAACTCGGCCAGCTGATGACGCTGTTGGACGACGTCGGCTGGCACGGGGCGGTGCCGGTGGTCGCGATCGACGGCACGGCCGGCGTGGGCAAGACGACGTTGGCGACGCACTGGGCGCACCAGGTGCGCTCCCGGTTCCCGGACGGCCAGCTGTACATCGACCTGCGCGGCTACGACCCGCGTGAACCGGTGGCCGCCGGCCAGGTGCTGCACGGTTTCCTGCAGGCGCTGGGCGTGGACCCGACGGCGATCCCGGTGGGTGACGACGCGATGGCGTCGCTGTACCGCAGCCTGCTGGCCGACCGGCGGATGCTGATCGTGCTGGACAACGCGCGCTCGTCGGACCAGGTGCGGCCGTTGCTGCCGGCGGCGGAGCGCTGTTTCGTGCTGATCACCAGCCGCAACCGACTGCACAGCCTGACGGTCCGCGAGGGTGCCTACCGCATCACACTGAACAGCCTCCCGGTCCCGGACGCGATGGCCCTGCTGGCCGGACGCGTGGGCCGGGAACGCCTGGAGGCGGAACCGGAGGCGGCCGCGGAACTCGTCGAACAGTGCACCCGGCTGCCACTGGCGTTGAGCATCATCGCGGCGCGGGCCGGCGAGCTGCCGGTCGTCCCGATGAGCGGCCTGGTCAGCGAACTGCGCGACGAGTGGCACCGCTTGGACGTGTTCGACCTGGGCGACGTGGACCTGAGCATCCGCGCGGTGTTCTCGTGGTCGATCGGCGTCCTGTCGGACGGCGCGGCGTGGCTGTTCCGCCTGCTGGGCGTGCACCCGGGACCGGACGTGGACCTGTTCGCGTGCCAGGCGGTGATCGGCGCCCGCGCCCGGGAACTGCTCAACGAACTGACCAGCGGCCACCTGATCACCGAGTACGCCCCGGGCCGGTTCCGCTTCCACGACCTGCTGCGCGCGTACGCCGCGGAACAGGCGACACCGGCGGAACGAACGGACGCGGTGCGCGGCTTCCTCGACTACTACCTGCGCGCGGCGACGCTGGCGGACATCCGCATCCAACCGTGCCGTGACGGCGCGATCCGCCCGGAGGCGGCGGGCAACGACCTGCCGCCACTGGTCACGTACCAGGACGGCATCGACTGGTTCGCCGCGGAGTGCCCGGTCCTGCTGGGCATGATCCGACTGGCAGCGGAGGAGGGCTTGTCCGGCCCGTGCTGGCGACTGGCGTGGACGGCGAACACGTTCCTGCGCCGCATGGGCCGCTGGCAGGAACGAGTGGAAGCGCACGAAACGGCGGTCACGGTGACCCACCGGGTCGGCGACGAACTGGGCGAGGGCGTAGCGGAGGGCCAACTGGGCGCGGCACTGGCCAGAATCGGCCGCTACGACGAGGCGTTGAACCACCTGGACGAGGCAACGGAGATCTTCACGGCCCTCCAGGACGACGCCCGGCTGACGACGACACACCTGGCGTACGCGCGCCTGTTCGAAGCGACCCGAGACCCGACCCGTGGCTTGGCCCACGCCCAACGAGCCTGGGAGTTGGTCAGAGACACCGACAACCAACTCGCCAAGGGTGACGCACTGACGGCGATGGGCAGACAACTGGCCGCCCAGGGCGAATTCCTACGAGCACTGGAACTGTGCCTCCAGGCGTTCGACGAATACTCGGGCGTGGAACACGCGGAGGGAGAAGCGGACGTCCTGGCCAACATCGGCGACATAGAACAGGCCCTGGGCGACCCGGACAGCGCGGTCCGCCACTACCAACAATCCCTGATCATCGACCGAATGCTGGGCGACCGCTTCTGGGAAGCGTCAGTACTGGACCGCCTGGGAGACGCCCACGTGGCATCGGGAGACGAAGCATCAGCGGCCCAGGCCTGGCGCCAATCGGCATTGATCTTCCACGACCTACGCCACCCGAGAGGAGCGGGAGTGGACGACAAACTGTCCACGTTGGCCAGCTGAACGGCGAACGGCGCCGACGGGAAGTCGAGAGGGATGCCAACCGCCGGCCGCTGGACGAAGCCGAGGCGAGACCAACCGGGGCGTGGTGAGAGAAGCGAGACCGCCGGCCACCGGACGGACGCAAGTCGGTGCCAACCGGAGTGCGCCAGCTACACGAAGGACGACGTTTGGTGGTGGGGCTATCGACCAGGCTCCCCCGCACCCCGATCCCAAGCCGCCTTAGCGTTCGCGGGGTCTTGTCCAGGGTCGGCCGCAGGCCGATCGCCGTAGGCGACGCGACGCAGGAGCGCCCTTGACAAGGCGCCGCGAACGCGAACGATGCCAGATCGGAGTGAGGGGGAGTACCACTACCGGCCGCAGCAGCGGCCCGCCGAAGCAACGCGCCCAGCCACGCCAACCGACGCGCCGACCAACAAGACGCCCGGCTGGCGCAACCGATGCAAGCTGACGGGGTGGTGCGGCGGGTGGAGTGTGTTGGTTGGTGGGGTGGTGCGGCGGGTGGAGTGTGTTGGTTAGCGAGGCGGGTCGGTAGGTGGAGCGCGTTGGTTCGCCGAGCAGTGCGGCGGGCGGAATGCGCCGGTCGGCGTGGGAAGGAGGCAGGTCAGAGTGACCGCCCGACAACGCACTGACCAGCCAAAACGACACCACCGAAGCCGGTCGATTGGTGCACCTCCACCCACGCGGTGTTGGATGGGAGCCGAGAACGAACACCGACCAAACGGAGGCCCAGTGCTGCGCGAGCGGTTGAAAGCGGACTGCGCACGCTGTTTCGCGCTCTGTTGCGTCGCGCCCGCCTTTTCCGCCTCCGCCGACTTCGCCATCGACAAGCCCGCCGGTACGCCCTGTCCCAACCTCCGCACGGACTTCCGCTGCGGCATCCACGACCGCCTGCGCGACAAGGGTTTCCCCGGCTGCACCGTGTTCGACTGCTTCGGCGCCGGCCAGCAGGTCGCCCAGGTCACCTACGCCGGACACCACTGGCGGCAGAAGCCAGCCACCACCGCCGACGAGATGTTCGCCGTGTTCATCGTGATGCGCAGCCTGCACGAACTCCTGTGGTACCTGGACGAGGCCAACGAACTCGCACCGACCACCGCGCTCGACACCATGATCGGGCACATCGAAACCCTCACGAACGGCACGCCCACCGAAATCCTCGCTCTCGACATCCCACAGTTGCGCGCCGACGCGAACGTCCTGCTCCGCCGGGCCAGCGACACCGTCCGCGGCGAGCACCACCGTGACCTGCGCGGTGCCGACCTCATCGGCCACGACCTGCGTGGCGCCGACCTGCGGAACGCCAGTCTGCGCGGCGCCTACCTGATCGGCGCCGACCTGTCCGGTGCCGACCTGCGCCGTGCCGACGTGATCGGCGCCGACTTCCGCGGCGCCAACCTGTCCGCCGCCGACCTCACCGGCGCCCTCTACCTCACCCAGGCCCAGCTGGACGCGGCCCGCGGCGACAGCACCACCCGTACCACCCTCACCCGTCCCGCCCACTGGTAACCCCACTTGTGGACCACGCGCACACGTGATGAGCTGATCGGCGAGGAGGTCGACCGATGAAGCCACTTGCCGTCCACCACGTCTCGATCGCCGTGCCGGACATCGACGCCGCACTCGACTTCTACACCACCGTGCTCGGCATGACCCAACGTCCGGACCGCCCGACGACGATCGGCGAAGGCGCTTGGCTCGACGTCGGCGGCCAGCAACTGCACCTGGTCCGGTCCGACGCTCCGGAACCGCGCGGCCAGCATTTCGCCGTTCTCGTCGACGACCTGGACGCGACGACCGCCGAACTGCGCGCCGCCGGTGTCACGGTCAGCGACGCCGTCCCGATCGGGAGCGCCCGGCAGGCGTTCCTGTCCGACCCGGCCGGCAACGCGATCGAACTGCACGAAGCCGCCCGGTGACCCGGGTCGCCGTCGTCACCGGCGCCGGTTCCGGCATCGGCCACGCCGTGGCGGCGGCCTTGTCGGCCGACGGCTGGACCGTGGTGTCCGCCGGTCGCCACCAGGACAAGCTCGACGTCGGCACCGCCCACGTGACGGACGTGCGCGACCCGGCGTCCGTCACCGCGCTGTTCGCGTTCGTGGAGCGCGAGTACGACCAACTGAACCTGTTGTTCAACAATGCCGGCGTGTTCGGCGCGGGCCGGCCGGTCGACGAGGTGTCCGAAGCGGACTGGCT
>DASZXM010000072.1:0-13363 GCA_035546415.1 Pseudonocardiaceae bacterium | reverse complement strand
GGACTGCTGAATGAACTCCCGAAACTGGAACGGCCGACGAGGAATGTACCGAAGCACCTCCCAGCCCAACGACGCCAACAGCCCAACCTGCCGCAGCGCCCCAACGCCCGGCACGGAGGTGGTGGACCCGGCGGTCACGCGACACTCCCCCCAGCCGGACCAGTCCTCCAAGCCGAGCCTGTCCCCGAAACCGGATTAGCCCTCCAAGCCGCGACACGCCCGCAAGCCGGATCAGCCCCACAAGCCGAGCCAGGCCGCCAAGCCGGACCGGCCCCACAAGCCGGGCCGGCCCCCCGAACCGGGCCGGCCCCCCGAACCGGGCCGGCCCCCCGAACCGGGTGGGCCCCCGAAGCCCGGCCAGTCCTCCGAGCCGCAACAACCTCCGGAGCCGCAACACGTCCGCAAACCAGACCAGCCCCACAAGCCGGGCCGGCCCCCCGAACCGGGTGGGCCCCCCGAGCCGGGCCAAGCCACCGAGCCCCGCCAGGCCCCCGAACTGGGCCAAGCCCCCCAGCGGCTCCAGTCCCCCCAGCCGCAACAACCTCCGAAGCCGCAACACACCCGGTCCCACAAGCCGCCATCGCGCCCCCAGCACGGCGCCGTCCAGCCACTGCGACGCCGCCCAGAGAACACGCCCCGCCCGCCCGGGGGGCACTGCCCTTGGCCATCCTATCGGCGCAGGTCAACGCGGCGAAAACGATATGAAGCGACCTGTGGACAACTCGACCGGATGTGGACAACTCGCTCCGCGAAGCGTTCGCCAGGGGCATGCTGAGGGCCGGCACCCCAGCCCACGGGCCGAGCGACGCCGCGGAGACTCGTGAGCAGCGCGCACGCATGCCGACTTGCCAGCCTGGCAAAGCCCCGCAGGCGCGCGCTTCGTGGAGAGCCACGCCTGTTCGCGCGCCGAGCGAAGCTACGGAACCGGGCGGCACCACGGAACGAGCAGGAGACACAGACCCGAGTGACGCCGCAGGACCGGCCAGAGACACAGAGCCGCACACAGACACAGAGCCGCACACGGACACAGAGCCACGCACGGACACAGGGCCACGCACGGACACGCTAACTTGCGACCGGTCCCGACACGCTCGGGCCGGCGAACCGGGCGGAGGCGTGCAGGATCGCGGGCCGAGCGGGGGTTGGTGCTGCCGCTCGTCTGGGAACGTCGTCGTTCCTGTGGCCATCCGTCCCTCTCCGCCGGTCGCTGATCAGGTCATGATCAGCGCGTGGGTCGCTGTCGCACCGCCGTCCGCGACGAACTCGGCGCCTGTGCAGTACGAGCTTTCGTCGCTGGCCAGGAATACCACCAGGTTCGCGACCTCCGTCGGTTGGCCCAGCCGTTTCAGTGCCACTTTGCGGGTCACCGGCGAGAAGTCCACTGTGGCTGCCTTGTCGCCGAAGATACTTCGTATCATGTCAGTGTCGATCATTCCCGGGTGGACCGAGTTCACGCGGATTCCCTTGTCCCCCAGTTCCAGCGCCGCCACCTTCGTCATTCCACGGATGGCGAACTTGCTGGCCGTGTAGGCGACCAGGAACGGCATGCCGGCCAGTCCTTCCACCGAGGACACGTTGACGATCGAGCCGCCGCCGGCCCGGGTCATGGCCGGGATCACCGAGCGCATGCCGAGGAACGTGCCGATCTGATTGACGCGGATCACCCGTTCGTAGTCGGCCAGCGTCGTCTCGGCGAGACCGGAGAAGTGCAGGATGCCGGCGTTGTTGACGAGCACGTCCAGGCGGCCGAACGCGTCGACCGCCGTGGTCACCGCCGCCGCCCAGTCGTCCTCCGACGTGACGTCCAGGTGCTGGTAGACCGCCGCGTCGCCGAGTTCCGCCGCCAGTGCCTTGCCGTTCGTGTCGTTGACGTCGCCGATCAGCACCGACGCACCTTCGTCGACGAACCGGCGGGCCGCCGCGGCACCCTGGCCGCCCGCGCCGCCGGTGATGAGCCCGACCTTGCGGGCCAGCCTGCCCATCACATCATCTCGTCGGTCAGTGGGACCAGGACCGTCTTCAGTTCGGTGTACGCCTCGAACGCGCTGCGCCCACCCTCCCGGCCGAGGCCGGACTGCTTGAAGCCGCCGAACGGCACGTGCGGTTCCAACTGGAACCCGTTCACGCCGATCAGCCCGCCGCGCAACGCCCGCGCGACCCGCAGGGACCGTTTCACGTCGCCGGACCAGACGCTCGCGCCCAGGCCGTACTCGGTGTCGTTGGCCAACCGGACCGCCTCGGCCTCGTCGTCGAACGGCACCACCGCGAGCACCGGGCCGAACACCTCCTCCTGCGCGATCGCCGAACCGTTCTCGACGTCGGCGAAGATCGTCGGCGCGACGAAGTTGCCGCCCGACAGGTCTCCTTCCAGGCGGTTCCCGCCGGTGACCAGGCGGGCACCCTGTTCCTGCGCCGTGCCGATGTAGCCGAGAACGCGTTCCATTTGGCGTTCGTTGATCAGCGGGCACGACAGTACGCTCGGCTCGAACGGATCACCATAGGTGATCATGCCGGCGAGCACCTGCGCGCTGGCCAGGAACTGGTCGTACACGTCCCGGTGCACCAAAGCTCTGGTCTGTGCGACGCACGCCTGACCGGACAGCCCCATCGTGACCGCGCCCATGACGGTCATCGCCGCCATTCCGATGTCCGGCGCGTCCGGGAACACGACAGCGGGACTCTTGCCGCCCAGTTCCAGCGAAACACGTTTCAACGTGCCCGCCGAGGCGGCCACGATGTGCTTGCCGATCGCCCGGCTGCCAGTGAAGCTGATCTTGTCGACCAGCGGGTGGTTGATCAGCGTCTCACCGGTCGGGTCGCCGGGGCCGGTGACGACGTTGACGACGCCGTCCGGCAATCCGGCCTCGGTCAACAACTCGACCATGCGCAGCACGCAGAACGTGGCGTACTCGCTGGGTTTCACCACGACCGTGCAGCCGGCGGCCAGCGCCGGGGCGAGCTTCTGCGCGAACAGCACGAACGGCGCGTTCCACGGCAGGATGGCCGCGACGACGCCGATCGGCTCGCGGAACGTCATCGCCAGGTGGTCGCCACCCTGGTACGGCGGGAGTGTCTCGCCGCCGACCTTGTCGACCCAGCCGGCGTGGTGGTCGAACGCGTCGGCCGCGATGTCCACCGACGTCGCGTAGATCGCGCCGAACGACAGGGGCACGCCGTTGTCCAGTGCCTGGAGTTTGCGCAGCTCGTCGGCGTACTCACGGAGCAGGTCGGCGTAGCGGCGCAGGATGCGTACCCTGGTCTGGGCGCGGGAACGCGACCACGAGCCGTCGTCGAACGTCCGCCGGGCCGCCCGCACCGCGTCGTCGACGTCCTGTTCGCCGGCGACCGCGAACCGGCCGATCACCTCGCCGGTCGCGGGATGCCGGTGGGTCCAGTTCGCGCCGTCGGCGGCCGCCCGCCACGTGCCGTCGATGTGCAGCAGGCCGTCCTTCAACCCCACCGCCTCGCGGTGCGGTACCAGGGTGAGCGTCATGCCAAGCGCCTCCTACGACAGCGACATCGGTTCCGGCTACGACAGCGACATCAGTTCCGTGCTGGCGAACGTCCGCTCGGGGTCGCGATCGGCGAAGTGGGCGCCGACCACGTCGGCCAGCTCGGCCGTCGTCCACATCGACCCGGACGTGTGGAACTGTTGCTCCACAACGGGTGCGGCCATCAACGCGACCATGCCGCCGTAGACGACGAACACCTGGCCGTTGATCGCGCCGGCGGCGGGCGACGCGAGGTACGCGGTGAACGGGGCGACGTGGTCGGGCGACAGCGGGTCGATGCCGTCGGCGGGTGCGTCGCCGAACACCTCCTGTGTCATGGCGGTGCGGGCGCGCGGGCAGATCGCGTTGGCGCGCACACCGTACCGGGACAACCCGCGCGCCGTGGACACGGTGAGCGCGGCGATGCCGGCCTTGGCGGCGGCGTAGTTGGGCTGGCCGGGAGCGCCGAACAGGAACGCCTCGGACGCCGTGTTGACCACCCGCCCGTACACCGGGCCGCCGATCTGTTTGCTGCGGGCCCGCCAGTGGGCAGCGGCGTTGCGGGACAACAGGAAGTGCCCGCGCAGGTGCACGCGGACGACGGCGTCCCAGTCGTCGTCGGACATGTTGAACAGCATGCGGTCGCGCAGCATGCCGGCGTTGTTCACGACGATGTCCAGCCGGCCGAGCCGGTCGACGGCCGCCGACGTCAGCGCATCCGCCGTGGACCGCTCCCCGACGTCCCCGGCGACCACGACGGCCTTGCCGCCCAGCTCCGCCACCTGATCGACGAGGTCGTCGGCGACACCGGGCAGGTCGCCCGCCACCACGTCGGCGCCGGCCCGCGCGAGGGCGAGCGCGGTCGCCCTGCCCAGGCCGCGGCCGGCCCCGGTCACCACGGCGACCTTGCCGGCCAGGCTCAGCGCGTCGTCCACCCGTCCGCCTTTCGTCACTGGCCGCGTCCTGCGGCACACACTAGAATCTGTTCTCGTTTCTGACAAGACCTCCGGTCACGGCATGGCTTCGGCAGTGCGAAACAGGTTCTACCGTGCAGAGATGTCCGCTGCACGCTTGCCGGAACCAACGAGTCGGCGGTCGATCCGTCACGCCCGGCAGTCGGATTTCTTGGTCCCCAGCGGCACGCTGGTTATATTCACTAGAACGCGTTCCACCTAGTGCGCCCGGCCTGGTCGCCGAGCGGGAGGACGGCACATGCACCTGACGTACACGCCGGAACAGGAGAGCCTCCGCCGCGAACTGCACGACTACTTCGCGCGGCTGATGACGCCCGAGCGGCGGGAGGCGCTGTCCGGCGGCAGCGACTACGGGGACGGCAAGGCGTACAAGGAGACCGTGCGGCAGATGGGTGCCGACGGCTGGCTCGCGATCGGCTGGCCGACCGAGTACGGCGGCCAGGACCGGTCCATGCTCGACCAGCTGATCTTCATGGACGCGGCCGCCGAGGCGGGTGCCCCGGTGCCGTTCCTGACGGTGAACACGGTGGGGCCGACGATCATGCGGTTCGGCACTCCGGAACAGAAGGCGTTCTACCTGCCGAGGATCGCCGGCGGCGAGATCCACTTCTCCATCGGCTACTCCGAGCCGGAGGCCGGCACCGACCTGGCGAGCCTGCGCACGAAGGCCGTGCGGGACGGCGACGACTACGTGGTCAACGGACAGAAGATGTGGACCAGCCTGATCGCGTACGCCGACTACGTGTGGCTGGCCTGCCGGACCGACCCGGACGCCCCGAAGCACAAGGGCCTGTCGATCCTCATCGTGCCGACCGACTCACCCGGCTTCTCGTGGACACCGGTGCGGACGGTCACCGGGATGACGACCAGCGCCACCTACTACTCCGACGTGCGCGTGCCGATGACGTCGCTGGTCGGCGAGGAGAACCGCGGCTGGCCGCTGATCACCAACCAGCTCAACCACGAGCGGGTCGCGCTGACGTCGTCGGCGCCGCTGCGCACGGCCCTGCGCGAGGTGCGCGCGTGGGCGCAGGAGACGAAGCTTCCCGACGGGCACCGGGTGATCGACCAGGAATGGGTGCGGGTGCACCTGGCGCGGGTGCACGCCAAGGTGGAGTTCCTGAAGCTGATCAACTGGAAGATCGCATGGGGCGTCGGCCGGTCGGCGCTGAACCCGGCGGACGCGTCGGCGACGAAGGTGTACGGCACCGAACTGGCCACGGAGGCGTACCGGCTGCTCATGGAGGTGCTCGGCACGGCCGGATACGTGCGGGACGGGTCACGGGGCGCGGTGCTGCGCGGGCGGATCGAGCGGGCGCACCGCTCGGCGCTGATCCTCACGTTCGGCGGCGGCACGAACGAGATCCAGCGGGACATCGTGGCGGCCGTCGGTCTCGGCCTGCCCATGGCGAAGCGGTGAAAGGGCGGACCGATGGACTTCTCCCCTACCGAGGCCAGCACCGACCTGGCCACCCTGACCAGGGACATCCTGACGCGATCGGCCGACCCGTGGCCGGAACTGGCGAAGGCGGGCGTGCTGTCGGCCGCGCTGCCGGAGGCGGTCGGCGGCGGCGGGTTCGGGCTGGTCGAGCAGTGTGCCGTGCTGGTGGAAATGGGGCGGGCCGTGGCGGCCGTGCCGTATCTGTGGTCGATCGCGGTGTGCGCGCCGGTGGCCGGCGACGACTGGGCGCGCCGGGCGGCCGCCGGTGACGTCGTGCTCACGGCGGCGTTGGACGATCCGCTGGTCCAGGCGTCGCGGACGGCGGACGGCTGGCGGTTGACCGGGTCGAAGAACGCCGTCCCGTACGCACCGGTCGCGGACGCCGTTCTGTTGCCGACCGACGACGGAGTGTTTCTGGCGACCGCCGACGAGGTAACCGTCACTCCGCAGGAGTTGGTCGACTTCGGTAGTGCCGGGTGGGTGGATGTGGACGTCGAGGTGCCGGCCGGGCGCCGGCTCGGTGGCACGGACGTCGCCGAGCGGATGTCGGAGGCCGCTGCCGTCGGCCTGTGTGCCGTGCAGGTCGGCGTGCTGGAGCGTGCCTTGGAGCTGACGGCGGAGCACGCGCGCACCCGCGTGCAGTTCGGACGGCCGATCGCCACGTTCCAGGCGGTGGCGCAGCGGTTGGCGGACGCGTACGTGGACGTCGAGGCGGCGCGGCTGACGATGTGGCAGGCGATGTGGCGGGTGTCCGCCGGCCTGCCGGCCGCGGCCGAGGTCGCCACCGCGAAGTTCTGGGCCGCCGACGCCGGTCACCGGGTGGCGCACACGGCCGTGCACGTCCACGGCGGGATGGGGATCGACATGGATCATCCGTTGCACAGGTACTTCATCGCGGCGAAACGGAACGAGTTCGAACTGGGCGGTGCGACGGACTGGCTGCGACGGTTGGGGGGTCTGTTGGCGGACGAACCGGCATGAGGACGGTCACCGAACTGCTGTTGGCCCGGGCTGACGACGATCATCCCGGGCTGCGCTCTGCCGACCGCACGTGGTCGTGGGCCGAGCACGTACGCGAGTCGGGCCGGTACGCGGCCGCTCTGCTGCGCATGCGCCGCTCCGGGCCGTTCCACGTCGGCCTGCTCGCCGACAACGTTCCGGAGTTCTCGTTCCTGCTGGGCGCCTGCGCGTTCGCCGGCGCGGTGCTGGTGGGGTTGAACCCGACCCGGCGCGGACCCGCGCTGGAACGGGACGTGCGGCACGCGGACTGCCAGTTCGTCCTGACCACGCCCGAGTACGGCGACATCGTGCCCGACGCCGTCCCGCTGGCCGAGTTGGCGGTGCCGGACGAGACCGTCGACCCGGTGCCGGCCACCCCGGACGACCTGCTGATGCTGATCTTCACGTCGGGAACCAGCGGGGAGCCGAAGGCGGTGCGGTGCACGCACGCCAAGATCAGTTTCCCCGGCGAGATGCTGGCCGAACGGTTCGACCTCGGCCCGTCCGACACGGTGTACCTGTCCATGCCCATGTTCCACTCGAACGCGATCATGGCCGGGTGGGCCGTGGGGCTGGCGGCCGGCGCGACGCTGGCGTTGCGGGACCGGTTCTCGGCGTCCGGGTTCCTGCCGGACGTGCGGCGCTTCGGCGCGACGTACGCGAACTACGTCGGGCGGCCGCTGTCGTACGTGCTGGCCACACCGGAGCGTGACGACGACGCGGACAACCCGCTGCGGATCGTCTACGGCAACGAGGGAGCCGAGGCCGACATCGCGGCGTTCGCCCGACGGTTCGGGGTCCACGTGGTCGACGGGTTCGGGTCGACCGAGGGCGGGATCGCGGTGTCCCGGGGTCCGGACACGCCACCGGGCGCACTGGGCAGGCTCACCGAAGGACTCGCGATCGTCGACGAGACGGGCGAACCGTGCCCGGTCGCCGAATTCGACGACGCCGGACGCTTGGTCAACGCGGACGCGATCGGCGAACTGGTGAACACCACCGGCGCCGGCTGGTTCGCCGGCTACTACAACGATCCCGAAGCCACCGAGGAGCGGTTGCGCGGCGGTTGGTACCACAGCGGTGACCTGGCGTACGCGGATGCCGACGGGTTCTGCTACTTCGCCGGACGGACAGGAGACTGGTTGCGCGTGGACGGCGAGAACCTGGGCACGGCCCCGATCGAGCGAGTGCTCCTGCGGCACCCGGACCTGGCGGAGGTGGCGGTGTACGCGGTGCCGGACGCCCGGGTCGGCGACCAGGTGATGGCCGCGGTCGTGCCGAAAGAAGGCGCGGTGCCGGACCTGGCGCTGTTCCACCGTTTCCTGGGCGGCCAGGCGGATCTGGGGCCGAAGCAGTGGCCGCGGTACGTGCGGGTGGCCGGCGGGCTGCCGAAAACGGCCACGTACAAGGTGTTGAAGCGGGTTCTGGTCGGCGAACGGTGGAACTGCGCGGAACCGGTGTGGTGGCGCCCGCCGGGCCACGGCGAGTTCATGCCACTGAACAGTGGCCAGGTGGCGGCGTTGGAGGCGGGCCTGGCCCGGTAGGTAGTGTTCGGGCGCCACCCCGAAGGGACGACACGCGGAGCACGACGGTGCGCCCGTCCCCGCGCGTGTCGACCGTCCAGCGAGAAGCCATCTCCCCGAGCGCCGACACGTCAAGCACCACCGCGCCGCTCTCCGCGCGTGTCGACCATCCGACGAGAAACCACCTCGCCGAACCGACGACACACCAAGGGTGCGGCCCCACAGCCGCGCGTGTCGACTATTCCGCGAGACTCGCCGGGCGGCGGCACGCGGTGGCGCTGGCGCCCGCCGGTCGGCCCGACCAAAGGCGCTTCCGCCCTGCCAACTGGCCCTGTCGGTCTGCCAATTGGCCCTATCCGCCCTGCCAACTGGCGCTGTCCGCCCTGGCAACTGGCCGTGTCGGCCCTGCCAACTGGCCGTGTCGGCGCTGCCAACTGGCCGTGTCGGCGCTGCCGGCTCGCCCGTGACTCTGCCGGTCCGGCCGCTTCGATGGCCTGGCGCGGCCAACTCTGCGCGCCTCGCCACCCACCGGCGGCACCTGGCTCGATCCGCCGGGCCAAATGCGACCTGGTCAGCGAAGCGTTACGGCCCACCACCCGGCGCCGCCCACTCGGGCCAGCGCCATCGCTCACTCGGGCCGACGCCACGCCCACCCGGGCCGACGCCACCCAGCTCAACCCAGTTCAACCAGCTCAGCTCTGTTTCGCCAACCGTTCGACTGTTTCCTGATAACCGTTGAGCAGGTCGGCCATGACCTCCGCCACCGGGCGGATGGCGCTCATCCGGCCGACGATCTGGCCGACCGGCATCGACACGACTTCCGGGTCGTCCGCTGCCGCGATTCGTCGGTGTGCCTCGCCGACCAGGATGTTCTGCAATGGCATCGGCAGTGGCTCCGGGGCGTCCGGTGCCGACCACGCGTCCGTCCACTTGGTACGCAGCAGCCGGGCTGGTTTGCCCGTGTAGATACGGGTCCGCACCGTGTCGCTGGATGTCGCCGCCAGCAGGGCCCGCTGCATCGCCGACGTTCCGTTCGTCGACGGCGAACCCAACTGGTACTCCGCCGTCGTCAGCCAGATCGAGCCGGTCCACGCTCCCGACGCGCCCAGTGCCGCGGCCGCCGCCACCTGTCGTCCGCTGCCGATGCCGCCCGCCGCGAGGACCGGGACCTGTTTCCCGACCGCGTCGACGATCTCCGGCACCAGCACCATCGTGGCGATCTCGCCCGTGTGGCCGCCCGCTTCATAGCCCTGCGCCACCACGATGTCCACGCCGTTGGACACGTGCCGCCGGGCGTGTTCGGCCTTTCCGGCCAACGCCGCGACCGGCACCCCGCGCGTGTGTGCGTGGTGGATCACGTCCGGCGGTGGTGAGCCGAGAGCGTTGGCGATCAACGCGATCGGGTGCTCCAGTGCTACTTCCACGTGCGACCGGGCGACCGAGTGCAGCCAGCCCAGCACACCCGCCGCCTCCGCGGGGTCGTCGGACAGCCGTGGCACGCCCAGTTCGTCCAGCGTGCGCGCGACGAACGCCCGGTGTTCCGGTGGGATCAGCTTGTCCAGGTCGACCGCCGTACCCTCGGTCGGCACCTTCGCCGGCATGACGACGTCCACGCCGTACGGCTTGCCGCCGGTGTTGGCGTCCATCCAGTCCAGCACGCCGGCCAGTTCGGCCGGGTCGTTGAAGCGGACACAGCCCAGGACACCCAGGCCGCCCGCCCTGCTGATGGCCGCGGCCACGTGCTCGGACGGCGTGAAGCCGACGATCGGGTGCTCGATGCCGAGCAGGTCGCACACCACCGTGCGCATGGGTCAACTCCCTTGTGCGACTGAGCCCAGGTGGGCCGTTGCCTCGTGGTCCGCGGCGTACCGCTGCGCCCACGGGTAGTCGGGTTTGCCGCTCGGCGAACGGGACACCGAGTCCACCAGCCACAGGCTGCGCGGCACCTTGTAACCCGCGATCTTCTGGCGGACGTGGCGGTCCAGGTCCGCGAACTGGACCGTCCGCCCCTCCCTGGGCTGTACGAGCGCGGCGACGCGCTGGCCCAGCCGTTCGTCGGGGACGCCGATGACCAGTGCGTCGAACACGTCCGGATGCGACTTCAGCGCTCCCTCGACCTCCTCCGGGAACACTTTTTCCCCGCCGGAGTTCACGCACGTGTTCCCGCGGCCCAGCAACGTGATCGTGCCGTCCTCCTCCAGGCGGGCCAGGTCGCCGGGGACCGTGTAGCGCTTGCCGTCCACGTCGGCGAACAGCGCGGCTGTCTTCTCCGGGTCCTTGTGGTAGCCCAGCGGGATGTGGCCGCCGCGGCCCAGCCGGCCCACCCTGCCGCTCCCGGGGGTCATCCGGTTGCCGTCGTCGTCGATCACGATGGTGTCCGGGTCGGCCTTCACGCGCGGGCCGCCGGTGAAGTCGGCGCCCTTCTGGACCATGCCCATGCCGGTGAAACCTGTTTCGGACGAACCGATCGAGTCGGTGATGACCGTGTTCGGCAGTGCCTCCAGGTACTGCTCCTTCACCGACGGTGAGAACAGCGCCGCCGTGCTCGCGATCGCGTACAGCGACGACGCGTCGTAGCCGCCCGAATGCAGCGCCTCGATCATGGGCCGTGCCATGGCGTCGCCGACGATCAGCATCACGTTGACCTTGTGCCGCTGGACGATCCGCCACACGTCGTGCGCGTCGAACTGCGGTGTCAGCACGACCACACCGCCGCTGAACAGGCTTTGCAGCGCGCCCCACTGGGTGGCGCCGTGGATCAACGGCGGGATCGGGAAGCGCACCAGCACACCACCGGCCTGGCCTTCGCGGGCCAGCTGCCACTCGTCCTTGACGGGTTCGCCGGTGACGAAGTTGATGCCGCCGCCCAGCACCCGCCACACGTCCTCGTGCCGCCACAGCACACCTTTGGGGTGTCCGGTCGTGCCGCCCGTGTAGAGGACATACCGGTCGTCGGCCGTGCGTTCGCCGAAGTCGCGGTCGGGTGAGCCGTCGGCCAGGGCGTCGGCGTACGCGACACCGCCGTAGGACTCGAAGTCCGCGTCGCTGCCGTCGTCGATGACGACCGTGTGCCGCAGCAGCGGCGAGTCGGGCAGCACGTCGGCGACCCGGTCCGCGTACGACCGCTCGTGCACCAGGGCGACCAGGTCGGCGTTGTCGAAAATGTACCGCAACTCGTTCTGCACATAGCGGTAGTTGACGTTGATCGCCACCGCGCGCAGCTTGTACGCGGCGACCATGGCCTCGATCGCCTCGATCGAGTTGCGGGCGTACACCCCGACGTGCGAACCGGCCCGGACACCGTGTCGGGCCAGGTGGTGGGCCAGGCGGTTGACGCGCGCCTCCAACTCGGCGAACGTGACCTGCTGGTCGCCGCAGATGACGGCGACCCGCTCGGGAACGAGATCGACGGCGTGCTCGACGAGGTCCGCGATGTTGAGTGCCACAGCCTGAAACTAGAACATGTTATTGTTCCGGGCAATCCCTCAGGGGTGTCGACATCGGGGAGCCGCGCATGGCCGAGGAGCCGCACTGCCTTGTCGAACGGTCCGGGCACGTCCTGATCGTGACCATGAACCGGCCCGCGGCGCGCAACGCGCTGTCCGGGCCGATGATGGCGATCATGAAGGACGCGTGGGACGAGGTGGACCGCGATCCGGACATCCGGGTGGCGATCCTGACCGGTGCCGGCGGCGCGTTCTGCGCGGGAGCCGACCTCAAGGCCATGACGACCGCGCACCCCGGCGACTCGTTCGCCACCGGGCAGTGGGACCTGTCCGTCATCGAACCGCTGCTCAAGGGCAGGCGGCTGACCAAGCCGCTGATCGCGGCCGTCGAGGGCCCGGCGATCGCCGGCGGCACGGAGATCCTGCAGGCCACGGACATCCGGGTGGCCGGCGAAAGCGCCCGGTTCGGTGTCTCGGAGGCGCGGTGGGGCCTGTTCCCGCTGGGCGGGTCGGCCGTCCGCCTCGTCCGGCAGATCCCGTACACGACCGCCGCCGACATCCTGCTCACCGGCCGGCACCTGACCGCCGCCGAAGCGAAGGACATCGGGCTGGTCGGGCACGTCGTCCCGGACGGCCAGGCGCTGGACAAGGCAATGGAACTGGCGGCGAAGGTGGCCGCGAACGGTCCGCTGGCCGTGCGGGCGATCCTGCGGACCATCCGGGACACCGAGGGCCTGCCGGAGAACGAGGCGTTCCGCGTCGACGCCCGGCTGGGCATGGAGGTGTTCGCCAGCCAGGACGCCAAGGAGGGCCCGAAGGCGTTCGCCGAGAAGCGGCAGCCGAGGTTCGAGGGCCGCTAGCGCACGCGCTGGGAGGCGACCAGCTCCGGGTAGTCCTTGAGGGTGCCGGTGTTGGCCGTCCGCTGGGCCAGCCAGCGGAACGGGACGGTCAGCGCCGGTGACGACAGGACCCGGTACAGCAGGTCGCGGTTGCGGATCTTGCGTTCGGTCGACGGCGTCAGGAAGTCGGCCGCACCGGCCGCCGTCTGCTGCGATTTGGCGATCTTGGGACGCATGATCCGCTCGTAGGTGTCGAACGCCGTCGCATGATCGCCGGCGGCCAGCTCACCGGCGAGGGTGTACGCGCCGAGCATGGCGTGGCCGGTCGCGTTGCCACCCGGGCCGGTGCACCACGCGGCGTCGCCGAGCAGCACGACGCGGCCGCGCGACCAGCGGTCCAGCTTGATCTGGCCGATCGTGTCGAAGTACAGCTCCGGCACGTCCCGCAGGGCGGCCAGGAGTTCCGGGACGCGCCAGCCGGCGTCGGCGAAGCGGTCCGCGATGACGGCGCGCTGCGCGTCGGTGTCCCGCCAGTCGAGGTCGGCGGGCGGGTCGGTGAACAGGAACGCGACACCGGCGCGCGCCGTGTCCCGGCCACTGGTGACCATGACCATCCGGTTGGGCACATTGTAGACCAGTCCACTGTGGTC
>DASZXM010000071.1:0-5971 GCA_035546415.1 Pseudonocardiaceae bacterium | reverse complement strand
ACTCCGCCGGTGAGCCGAGGCTGACGTCGCTGCCATCCGGGTGCCACGCGGCCGCCCACACGACGCCCGGGTCGACCAGGTCGGTGCCGGTCATCATGGCCGTCACGTCGGCCTTGGACCGCAGGATCATCGGCGTGGCCGTGCGGTTGAACCACGCGGCCGCACGGGCCAGGTCGGCGGAGCCCTCGTCGGTCAGGTGGGACAGTGCCAGGTAGCTGCCCGCCGGCAGCGCGGACCGGTAGCGGGTGACGATGCCGGCCGGGTTCTCGGCGTCCGGGACGAAGTGCAGGACGGCGAGCATCAGCAGGCCGACCGGCTGGGTGAAGTCGATCAGCCTGCGGGTGTCCGGGTGGTGCAGCACGCTGTCCGGGCACCGCAGGTCGGCGTGCACCATGTCGGCGTTCTTGTTGTCCGACAACAGATACTGGGCGTGCGCGACGGCGACCGGCTCGATGTCGACGTAGACGACGCGGGCGTCCGGGTTGGTGCGCTGGGCGATCTCGTGCACGTTGCCCACGGTCGGGATGCCCGACCCGAGGTCCAGGAACTGTGTGACACCGTGTGCGAGCAGGTACTCCACCGTGCGCCGCAGGAAACCGCGGTTGACCCGGGACGGCCGGACCGACGACCCGCTGGCCGCCTTGACCTGTTCGGCGAACGTCCGGTCCACCTCGAAGTTGTGCGCGCCGCCCAGCATGTAGTCGTAGACCCGGGCCGCGTTCGGCCGATCGATGTCAACTTCGTCCGGTAAGTCCTGGAAGTCCTCCGGCATGCCGTCGTACACCGCAGCCCCCGCCGCTCGGTTCATCCCTGTCCGTACGATTTCATCACACGAACGGGGGCGCCGGTGTCCCGGCGCCCCCGCTTGCCACGAACCGTTACGTGCTGGCCGATGCCGCCGTCGTCGCGGACTCCTGGGTGCCGAACTGGATGCCCTTGGCCTCCTTGCCGAAGATCGTCAGCAGCCCGACCGCGATCAACACCGGCACGATCGTCACCGTCAGCGCGAACGGGTACCCGTGCGATGCCGCCAGGCTCTGCTGGATCGGCAGGTTGAACGCCGCCAGACAGTTGCCCAACTGGTAGGTCACGCCCGGGTAGAACCCGCGGATCGCGTCCGGCGACATCTCCGTCAGGTGCGCCGGGATGATGCCCCACGCGCCCTGCACGGCGACCTGCATCAGGAACGACCCGAGGCACAGCAGGGCCGCCGTGTGCGAGTACGCGAACAGCGGCACGATCGGCAATCCGATCACGGCGCAGAACACGATCGTGTACCGCCTGCCGAACCGTTCGGACAGCGTCCCGAAGACCAGGCCGCCGATGATCGCGCCGACGTTGTAGATCACCGCGATCCACGTGGCCGTCGTCGCCGACAGGGCCGCGCCGCCGTTGTCGTGCGCCTTCAGGAACGTCGGGTACACGTCCTGCGTGCCGTGGCTCATCCAGTTGAACGCCGTCATCAGGACGATCAGGTACACGAAGCGGCGCACGATCGTCGCGTTGAACAGGACCTGGCGGAACGACACCCGGTTGGTGCGCAGTCGCTCCTGCGTCGTCTCCCACACCTCCGACTCGCGCACCCGCGACCGGATGATCAACGTGATCAGCGCCGGGATGATGCTCAGCGCGAACAGCCACCGCCAGGACAGGCCCCACTCGGAGTGCACGAGCAGGAACGCCAGCGACGCCAGCAGGTAGCCGAACGAGTAGCCCTCCTGCAGCAGGCCGGAGAAGAAGCCACGCCTGCTGGTGGGGATCTTCTCCATCGCCAGCGCGGCTCCCAGGCCCCACTCGCCGCCCATCCCGATGCCGTACAGCAACCGGAGGACGAGCAGCACCGTGTAGTTGGGTGCGAACGCGCACAGGAACCCGACCAGCGAGTACGCACACACGTCGACCATCAGCGGACGCCGCCTGCCCACCCGGTCGGCCCACAGCCCGAACAGCAGTGCCCCGACCGGCCGCATGATCAGCGTGACGGTGGTGAGGAACGCCATCTTGGTGAGGGAGACGCCGAAGTCCTTGGCGATGTCGGAGTAGACGAGGACGACGATGAAGTAGTCGAACGCGTCCATCGTCCAGCCCAGCTGGGCCGCGATGAACGAGTTGCGCTGGTCGGGGGTGAGCCGCTGGCGGGGTGACCCGCTGGAACCGGAAACCCGGGACATATCCGGACCTTTCGACTGTGATCGGTCGGGGTTGTTCGCGCACAGCGTGCGGGACCGGACGTCGCAGGTCACCGTTCTGGTCGTACTGGTCGCGACCGTTACGGTCACGTTGCCGCGTGTGCGAACATGTCGGGATGCCGGTCGGGGCGCGTCGGGGTCGCTGGGGCTTGGCGCGGCAGCTGCTCGTGCTCCAGGTGGTCGTCGTCGTGCTCACCGTCGGGATCGGCGCCACCGTGAGCGTCGTGTCCGCCCAGCGCGGCGCCACCGACGCCAGCCGGGCCGAGGTGCTGGCCATGGCCCAGACACTGGCCACGTCACCCGAGGTGATCAGCGCGCTGCGCTCGCCCGACCCGTCGACCGCCCTGCAGCCCGAGGCGCTGGGCATCCAGGCGAACACCGACACGTCGTTCGTGGTGTTCATGAGCCCGCAGGGCATCCGCTACTCACACCCGAACCCGGCCGAGATCGGCCAGCACTTCGTCGGCGACATCGGGCCTGCCCAGCACGGGCACGCGTTCACCGAGACCTACACCGGCACGCTCGGCCTGTCGGTGCGGTCCGTCGCACCCGTGTTCTCCGGCGGCCGGGTGATCGGGCTGGTGTCGGTGGGCGTGCTGGTGCAGCAGATCAGCGCCGAGGTGACCCGGCAGCTGCCCGGGCTGCTCGGACTGGCCGCGCTCGCGCTGGTCGTCGGCACGGTCGGTTCGCTGCTGGTCGCCCGGCGGGTGCGCCGGCAGACGCTCGGCCTCGACCCGGCCGAGATCGCGCAGCAGTACCAGCACCACGACGCGATGCTGCACGCCGTGCAGGAGGGCCTGCTGATCACCGACCTGTCCGGCAACCTGGTGCTGGCCAACGACGAGGCGCACCGGCTGCTGCGGCTGCGGTCCGGCGGTGTGGGCAGGCCGCTGGCCGAACTGGTCGACGACCCGGAGTTGGCGGAGCTGCTCGGCGGGCACGAACCGATCCGGGACCAGATGTGCGTGACGGCCGACCGGGTGCTGCTGGTCGGTCGCAGTCCGGCCGACGTGGACGGTCGCGGCATCGGTGCGGTTACCACACTGCGCGACCGCACGGAACTGCAGGCGGTGCTGCGCGAGCTGGACACCGTGCGGGCACTGGCCGACTCGCTGCGCGCGCAGGCCCACGAGTCGGCGAACCGGTTGCAGGCGCTCGTCGGGCTCGTCGAACTGGGCCGGCACGCCGACGCGGTCCGCCTGGGCACGCGGGACGCGTCCGTCGCGCAGGAACTCAGCGACCAGCTGATCGACCAGGTCGGCGAACCGGCGTTGGTGGCGCTGCTGCTCGGCAAGGCGGCGACAGCGGGGGAACGCGGCGTCGAGCTGCGCCTGGAAGTGGACACGCACGACGGCGCCGTGGCCCGGCTGCCCGTGGAGGACGTGCTCACCGTCGTGGGCAACCTGCTGGACAACGCGATCGACGCGGCCGCGGCGGCCGGCTCCGGATGGGTGGAGCTGACGCTGCGTGAGACCGGGAACGGGGACGTGCTGGTCCGGGTCGCCGACAGCGGCCCCGGCATCCCCGCCGACCACCTCGACGACCTGTTCCGCCCCGGGTGGACCACGAAACCCAGCGCCGGACCCGGCGGCCGCGGCCTCGGCCTGGCGCTGGTGCGCAGGGCCGTGCACCGCATGGGTGGGACGATCGAGGTCAACAACGACGGCGGCGCGGTGTTCCAGGCGCGCCTGCCGGTGGCGATGCGAACCGGGGCGAGCACGTGATCCGCACGCTCATCGTCGAGGACGACGCCGTCGTCGCCGAGGTCAACCGCGGCTACGTCGCCCAGGTGCCCGGGTTCACCGTGGTCGGCACGGCACACACCGGTGCCCAGGCGATGGCGCTGGTCGGCCGGCAACCGGTCGACCTGGTCCTGCTGGACTTCGGCCTGCCCGACACGACCGGCGTCGCCCTGTGCACCGCGCTGCGCACGGCCGGCCCGGTGGACATCATCGCGGTCACGGCGGCCAGGGACGTGCAGACGGTCCGGGAGGCCATCGCCCACGGCGTCGTGCAGTACCTGATCAAGCCGTACAGCTTCGTGGTGTTCCGGGAGAAACTGGAGCGCTACGCGGCGTTCCACCGCACCCTGGCCGGCGACCGCGTCACCGACCAGCGGGAACTGGACCGCACGCTGGGCACGCTGCGCGGCTCCACCAGCACCGGCATCCCGAAGGGACTGTCCCCGACCACCCACGAACTGGTCGTCCGCGTCCTCCGCGACGCCCGGGACACGTTGTCCGCCAACGAAGTGGCTGACGCGACCGGCCTGTCCCGGGTCAGCGCCCGCCGGTACCTGGAACACCTGCACGCCCAAGGGCTCGCCGAACTGTCCCAACGCTACGGCAGCACCGGCCGCCCGGAACACCGCTACCGCTGGGCCGACCGGTGACTATCGCTGGGCCGCCCGGTGCTGCCACAGCCACGCGACGTCGCGGCCGAACGACCAGACGAGCGCACCCAGCGCGGCGAGTACCAACATCGCGGTGACCGGTCGGGGGAGTGCGCCGGACGCGGCGATCACCAGGGCCACACCCTGCAGTGCGGCGACCGCTTTGCGGGCCATGCTCGTCGGCAGGCTGCCGCGCAGCCACGGCGTCAGCCAGCCGGCCACCACGAACACGTAGCGCATCGCGCCGATCGCCAGGACCCACACGCCGATGTCGTTGGCGACGAACACGCTGAGCACCAGGATGAGGAACGCGTCGACCTCCATGTCGAACCGGGCGCCCAGGGCCGTGACCGTGCCGGTGCGCCGGGCCACCTGGCCGTCCACGGCGTCCAGGACCAGGGCCACCGACGCGAGGATCACCAGGGCCGTGACCTCGCGGTGGGTCGCGATCGCGTCCACCACCAGGGCTGTGACGCCGCCGACCAGGATCGCCCTGGCCAAGGTGACGCGGTTGGCCGGGCCGAGTGCCCGGGTGGCCGAGCGGGTGGCCGCCCCGCCGAGCAGGGCCAGTGCGCCGGCCGCGTAGGCCACGCCGGCCAGCCAGCCCACAGGCTGTAGGCGGATGATCGCCCACAGCGACAGCAGCAGGCCGAACTGCACGCTCGCGGCCATGGTCAGCTCGATGCCGACCACGTCCACGACGTGGCGATCCTGCGTGGTCACGGTGCCTCCCGTACGGTACGTGCGCATTGTCGGGTGTTGCGGAGGATCTTGTGGAGCATGCCTTCTGGGTACGGTCGCCAGGGCTCGGGGAGATTGGAACGGTTGTCTTACGTCCACACGGAGCGGACGACGTTCTGGTTCGAACGCTGCACACTGGCGTGAGCCGGGGCACGGAGACCCTGGTGTTCCGCGGTGAGGTGCCGGTGAACCAGTACGAGGTGATGCGTGCTCCGTTCCAGGAGGGCGACTTCCCCGGGCCGGTCAAGTACGGCTACCTCAACGTCGGTGTCGTCGAAGAAGGTCCGGCCGACCTGGTGGACCGGACCGTCTTCTGTCTCTACCCGCACCAGACGCGGTACGTCGTGCCCGCGTCCGCCGTGGTCCCGGTGCCCGACGGCGTGCCACCGGAGCGCGCGATCCTCGCCGGCACCGTGGAGACCGCCGTGAACGCGCTGTGGGACGCCGCGCCGCTGGTCGGCGACCGGATCGCGGTCGTCGGCGGCGGCATGGTCGGCTGCTGTGTCGCGGGTGTGCTGGCCGGGTTGCCCGGTGCGCGCGTGCAGTTGGTGGACGTCGACCCGGCGCGCGCCGCCGTCGCCGACGCGTTCGGTGTGGCGTTCGCGACACCCGACGACGCGCAGGGCGACTGCGACATCGTCGTCCATGC
>DASZXM010000070.1:0-5092 GCA_035546415.1 Pseudonocardiaceae bacterium | reverse complement strand
CGTCACCGCGCGGCGACCTTCGGCCGGCCCTTGCCAGGCTTGCGCTTGCGTCCCTTGCTCACGGGGCTCATTCGGCCCGGGTGCCACCGAGCGCCACGGCCAGGTCGGTCGGGCCCGGCACGCCGAATGACCTCGGTCGTTTTCGCGGCCGGAGGCGGAGCCGCTATTCGTAGAAGACGCGTTCGACGACCGCTCGTGCCCGTCGCATCGTGCGGCGGTACTCGTCGACGAAGCGGCCCGACTCCACCTCCGTCCGCCCGAGCACCGCGCTGGCCACCGCGGCGAGCTCCCGAGCGGACGTCGGCAACTGGTCGGAAGCCTTGCCACGCACCAACATCGTCGCGTTGCGGGCCTTCGTCGCGAGGGTCCACGCCGGGGACAGTGCCTCGGCGTCCGCCGCGTCCACCAGCCCTGCCTCGACGGCGGCGTCCAGGCCGCCGAGCGTGGCCGTCGTTCGCAGCCCGGGAACCCGGTGGGCGTGCCGCAGTTGCAGCAGCTGGACCGTCCACTCGACATCGGCCAAGCCGCCCCTGCCGAGTTTCGTGTGCGTCCACGGATCGGCGCCACGCGGCAGCCGCTCACTGTCCACTCTGGCCTTGATCCGGCGGATCTCCCTGATCTGCGCCGGATTCAGACCGTCCGGCGGGTAGCGGACCGGGTCGATCGCCGCGATGAACGCGGCACCCAGGTCCGCGTCACCGGCGATCGGACGTGCCCGCAGCAGCGCCTGCGCCTCCCACGGCTCGGACCATTTCGCGTAATACTTGAGGTACGAGTCGAGCGTGCGCACCAACGGTCCCTGCCGGCCCTCGGGCCGCAGGTCCGCGTCCACCACCAGCGGTGGGTCCTGGCTCGGTGAACCGAGCGCCTCCCGCAACGCCTCCGCGACCGAACCGGCCCACTTCACGGCGTCCGCATCGGACACACCGTCCTTCGGCTGGCACACGAACAGCACATCGGCATCCGAGCCGTAACCCAGTTCCGCGCCTCCCAGCCGGCCCATTCCGATCACGGCGAACTTCGCAGGCGGCTCCCCGTTGGACTTCGCCCGCAGCACGGCCGCCAGCGCCGCACGCAGTACCGCGACCCACACCGACGACAGCGCCTCACACACCTGACGTGAGGTGACCAGGCCGAGCAGGTCCGCGCTGGCCACCCGCAACAGTTCCAGTCGGCGCAGGGACCGCGCGGCGGCCACCGCCTGGCCGACGTCGGCGTGCCGACGCACCGCGGCACCCAACGACTGCGCCACCTCCGCCGGGTCGCGGTCGGCCAGTTCGTCCGTGTGCGCGAACAGCCGCAGCACCTCCGGCGCGCGGACCATCAGGTCCGGCACCAGTTTCGACGTGCCCAGCAGGTACGCCAGCCGTTCCACCACGGCACCCTCGTCGCGCAGCAGCCGCAGGTACCACGGCGTGCTCTCCAGCGCCTCGGACAGCCGCCGATACGCCAGCAGCCCGCCGTCCGGGTCGGCCGTGTCGCTGAACAGGTCCAACAACACCGGCAGCAGCGTCGTCTGGATGCGCGCCCGCCGGGACACGCCGTCGGTCAACGCCTGGATGTGCCGCAACGCACCGTCCGGTGCGAAGTAGCCCAGTGCGGCCAACCGGTCGACGGCCTGCTTCGTCGTCAGCCGCAGTGCCTCCGTCGGCACGCGCGCCACGGATTCCAGGAGCGGCCGGTAGAACAGCTTCTCGTGCAACCGTCGGACCCGGTTGGCGTGCCGGCGGAACTCGGCGAACAGCACCTCGCCTGCCGCCCGCCCGCGACTGGGCCGCACCCCGATCGACCGCGCCAGCCAGTGCAGCTCGGTCGTGTCGTGCTCGTCCGGGAACAGGTGCGTGCGACGCAGCCGGCGCAGTTGCAGCCGGTGTTCCACGGCACGCAGGAAACGGTACGACTCACTGAGATCGACGGCATCCGCCCGGCCGACGTAACCGCGGGCACCGAGCGCGGCCAGGGCGTCGATCGTCGACGACGACCGCAGCGCGCCGTCACCGCGCCCGTGCACCAACTGCAGCAACTGCACGGCGAACTCGACGTCCCGCAACCCGCCGCGGCCGAGTTTCAGCTCCCGGTCGACCAGCTCGGACGGCACGTGGTCCTCGACCCGTCGACGCATCGACTGCACGTCGGACACGAACCCGTCCCGGTCGGCCGCCGTCCACACCAGCGGCGTGACGGCGTCCAGGTAGGCGCGGCCCAGCGCCCGGTCACCGGCGACCGGCCGGGCCTTCAGCAACGCCTGGAACTCCCAGGTGCGCGCCCACCGGTGGTAGTACGCGACGTGGCCGTCCAGCGTGCGGACCAGGGCGCCTGCCTTGCCCTCCGGGCGCAGGGCGGCGTCGACCTCGAACGCCGCTTCGGTGGCCACCCGCATCATGCCGGCGGCCAGGCGGGTGGCGCGCATGATGTCGCCGTCGCCGACGAACACGACGTCGACGTCGCTGACGTAGTTCAGCTCCCGGCCGCCGCACTTGCCCATCGCGATCACGGCCAGCGAACAGTCCAGTGGCGTGTCGGCGTCCGGTTGGAGTTCGGCGGCCGCGACGGCCAACGCTGCCCGGAGAGCGGCAACGGCCAGATCGGCCAGTGCGCCGGCGACCATCTCGTACGTCGGACGGGGCAACCCCGGCTCGACGAGATGGCCGAGGTCCTCGGCGGCGATCTCCAACAGCAGGCCCCGATACGCCAGCCGGAGCGCCTTGATCGCCTCGGTGCCCCGCAGCGCGGCACGCACACCGGCGGGCGTACCCGGCGGCGCGGCGGCCGGGTCGGCGCCCACCGTGGTGAGCAGCGTCTCGGTGAAGTCGGCGGCCCGGACGAGGTCTGCCGCGACCAGCCTGCGCCACTGTTCGGGCTGGGAGACGAGGAAATCCGTGAACGCGGTCGACGTGCCCAGTACGGCGACCAACCGCCCGCGCAACACCGGGTCCTTGACCAGCGCGTCGGACAGCTCCGGCCACCCGGCCGGGTCGGCCTCCCGCAACCGGTCCAGGCCCCGCAGCGCCAGATCCGGGTCGGGGCTGCGACTGATCGCGAGCAGCGGCACGTCGCCGCCGTTCATCGGTCCCATCGGCCCCCACCATCCCGCTGCGCGCAGCCCGGATTCGGCGCGCTCGTCAGTAAGCCCGAAGCGTGCCAACGCTGGCGTGGAACGGGGTCGGTCTGCCATCAGGGTTCACGGTAGCCGCCGGGGCGTGAATGTCACATCCAGCGCGTCCGCGACGGGCACATATCCCAGCTTCTGGTAGATCGAGTTCGACACCGGGTTGCTCAGGTCGGTGAACAACAGCACATGCTCGGCGCCCGAGTCGAGCGCCCACCGGCTGGCCGCCGCGGTGACGGCGCCGCCGTAGCCGTGGTTGCGGAACTCCTTCGGCGTGTAGACCGGCCCGATCCGGGACATGCCGTTCTTCGGCACGTTCACGGCCGCGAACGACACCGGCCGCCCGTCGACCTGCCAGAGCTGCTGGGCGTTGCCCAACGCCAGGGACGCCCGCACCTGCCGCCGCATGCTCTCCACCCACCGGTCACCGGCTCGATGGGCATCGGCTCGGTGGGCATCGGCGCGGTGGGCTTCGGCCTCCTCGGCGAATGCCATCCGCCACTGTGCCAGCAGCTCCACCTCGTCGGCGGAACCGAGCACCGGTTCACCGGCGACCCCGGCCGGCGGCCGCAACTCGCCAAGCCGGTAAAGACGCTGCTCCATCCGGTGCGCGACGACAGCGCCGGTCCGCTCACGCCACAACGAGACGAACACATCGGCCTGCGGCAACAGGCCATTCGCCGTCGTCACGTCGATCCCGGTCGTCACCAGGTGGTCGACGATCAACGGCATCGCCTCAGCCGGCACGGCGGTCACGTTGATCGGGTACGGCGGCGTGCAGAACGCCGCGCCGACGACGCGACCGTCGTCCTCGCACACGGTCAGGAAGATCGGGTCCTCCTCCCCGAACCGCTCATCGATGCGGAGCCTGGCGAGGACGGTCAGGGCGACCGTGTTGCGGATCGGGTCCGCGGTGAGCAATGGGCCTGCGGCGTACCAGAAGTCCTCGACTGTCGTGTGTCGGACGAGCTTCATGGCCGCCAGGATGGGCCTACACAGTGGATGCGCGCGACCGGTTTTTCCACCTGCGGACAGACCTGAGGCCCTGGGAGACACGTCAATGTCTCGACCAGGGCCTCAGGTTCCTAAATTATGTCCGGCGGCGTCCTACTCTCCCACACCCTCACAAGTGCAGTACCATCGGCGCAGGGAGGCTTAGCTTCCGGGTTCGGAATGGGACCGGGCGTTTCCCTCCCGCCATAACCGCCGTAACCCTATCAACCACACACCCCAACAACCCCTACAGGGCCGCCACGAGTGGTTGGCTCAGAATCACACAGTGGATGCGCAACACCTTCATAATCAAGCCCTCGGCCTATTAGTACCCGTCAACTCCACACGTCACCGTGCTTCCATCTCGAGCCTATCAACCCAGTCATCCACTGGGAGCCTTACCCCACAAAGGGTGGGAGACCTCATCTCGAAACAGGCTTCCCGCTTAGATGCCTTCAGCGGTTATCCCTCCCGAACGTAGCCAACCAGCCATGCCCTTGGCAGAACAACTGGCACACCAGAGGTTCGTCCGTCCCGGTCCTCTCGTACTAGGGACAGCCTTCCACAAGTCTCCTACGCGCGCGGCGGATAGGGACCGAACTGTCTCACGACGTTCTAAACCCAGCTCGCGTACCGCTTTAATGGGCGAACAGCCCAACCCTTGGGACCTACTCCGGCCCCAGGATGCGACGAGCCGACATCGAGGTGCCAAACCATGCCGTCGATATGGACTCTTGGGCAAGATCAGCCTGTTATCCCCGGGGTACCTTTTATCCGTTGAGCGACGCCACTTCCACCAGCCAGCGCCGGATCACTAGTCCCGACTTTCGTCCCTGCTCGACCTGTCAGTCTCACAGTCAAGCTCCCTTGTGCACTTACACTCACCACCTGATTGCCAACCAGGCTGAGGGAACCTTTGGGCGCCTCCGTTACCCTTTAGGAGGCAACCGCCCCAGTTAAACTACCCACCAGGCACTGTCCCTGAACCGG
>DASZXM010000069.1:0-2352 GCA_035546415.1 Pseudonocardiaceae bacterium | reverse complement strand
CGTGACACCGACTTTCGCGCACTCCAGTGTCGCGGGGACCAGGTTCACGTCGGTCTTCGCGTCGTCCCGCAACCGCTGCAGCGCACGCTGCACGGCCGGGTCGTCCCGTCCGGCGCGCCACTCCCGGATCGCGGCGACCGCGTGCCGTTCCACCTCGGGGTCGACGGTCTCGACCGCGGCGATGCCCTCGGCCTGCAGCGGACTGGGTTCGGTGGTGTCGAACCGGTTCACGCCGACGATGACGTCCTCGGCGGCCTCGATCCGCCGCCGCCGCTCGGCCAGCGACGCGACGAGCTGCGACTTCATGTAGCCGCTCTCCACGGCGGCGACCGCACCGCCCATCGCGGCCACCCGGTCGATCTCGGCGCGGGCACCGGCCAGCAGCTCGTCCACCTTCGCCTGAACCACCGGGGAACCGTCGAACAGGTCCTCGTACTCCAGCAGGTCGGTCTCGTACGCCAGCACCTGCTGCATGCGCAGCGCCCACTGCTGGTCCCACGGTCGCGGCAGGCCCAGTGCCTCGTTCCACGCCGGCAGCTGCACGGCCCTCGCCCGCGCGCCCCGGGACAGCGTCACACCCAGCATCTCCAGCACGATGCGCTGCGCGTTGTTCTCCGGTTGCGCCTCGGTCAGCCCCAGCGAGTTGACCTGCACGCCGTAGCGAAACCGCCGCTGCTTCGGGTCCCGCACGCCGTAGCGCTCCCGGGTCAACTCGTCCCACAGCTGCGTGAAGGCGCGCATCTTGCACATCTCCTCCACGAACCGGACACCCGCGTTGACGAAGAACGACATGCGCCCGACGACCTGACCGAACTGCTCCGCCGGCACCTGCCCGGAGTCCCGCACGGCATCCAACACGGCGATCGCGGTGCTCATGGAGTAGGCGATCTCCTGCACCGGCGTCGCGCCGGCCTCCTGCAGGTGGTAGGAGCAGATGTTGATCGGGTTCCAGTTGGGCACGGTCGCGACCGTCCACGCCACCATGTCGGTGATCAGCCGCAGGCTCGGCCCCGGCGGGAACACGTAGGTGCCGCGGGACAGGTACTCCTTGATGATGTCGTTCTGCGTCGTGCCGGACAGCTGCGCCAACTCGGCGCCGTGCTCCTCGGCGACGGTCACGTAGAGCGCGAGCAGCCACATCGCGGTCGCGTTGATCGTCATCGACGTGTTCGCCTCGCCGACCGGAATGCCGTCGAACAGCTGCCGCATGTCACCGATGTGACTCACCGGCACGCCGACCTTGCCGACCTCTCCGGCGGCCAGCTCGTGGTCCGGGTCGTAACCGGTCTGCGTGGGCAGGTCGAACGCGACGGACAGCCCCGTCTGCCCTTTGGCGAGGTTGCGACGGTACAGCGCATTCGACGCGGCAGCCGACGAATGCCCGGCGTAGGTCCGCATCACCCACGGCCGGTCGGAGTCCGAATCGGTCGGATACGGCATGTGAACCTCCGTTAACCCGGCTTGTGCACCACAGGGTACTGGCCGGTAACACGAAAGGTCCGTGCGCTTCCTCACAACCACCCGTTCGCGGGTCGCGCTCGTGCGGGTGGGGACTGGTGCGCCGCCGACGGACGGTTCAGGATGGAGGGATGGCGCTGCCCATCCAGGACGAGGTAGCGGTGCTCGTCGCCGTCATCTTCCTGCTCAGCGGCGTGCTCCGCTGGTTCTTCGGCAGCCAGAAGACCAGCGCGAGGGTGGACCGGAAACTGGCCAGGGCCCGCGACTACGGCCTGCTGGCGGAGGTAGCGACGGCCCCGTCGGAACAAGCAGCCCAGTTCGTCCGAGAACTACTACGCAGCAACGGAATCCGAGCAACGACGGCTCCGGACGACGACGGCGCCACACAACACGTGCTCGTGTTCCCGGCAGACGCCGACGCGGCAGCGAAGCTGTTGCTGCGGGAACGGTGATTGCTACGGGAACGGTGAATTCGGCGCGGGTGACGGTGTGGACATTCGCGGCGGGTCGGTCCATCCACGGCCGGTCGGTCCATCCACGGCCAGTCGGTCCATCTGCGGCGGGTTGGGCTGTCCACAGCCGGGTTGGGCTGTCCACAGGTTGTCGATTTGCGTTTCGGGACGTTGAGCTGCGGGGATAGGGTGGCCGTAGGGCGGTCAGCCCCCAGGGCGGGCGGGGTCTGCTCTCGGGCGTCGGCTTTTTCGCAGCAGCGGTAAGGGCTTTCGAGCTAGCGAGAGGGCGGCGGCTCTCGCAGTAGCGAGAGGGCGGCCGCTTTCGCGGTAGCGATGAGGGCGGCGGCGCCGGGATATCGACCGCCGGCCGCTCCACGCGACGCGCCCAGCCGGACCGGCCGGATGACTCGACCGCGCCGATGGGCGTGGTCCGCCATGCCAA
>DASZXM010000068.1:0-8470 GCA_035546415.1 Pseudonocardiaceae bacterium | reverse complement strand
TCGTCGCCGGCACCGATCGCGTCGCGCTGCTGCAGGAACGCCTGGCCACCGAGGTCGCCGGCCGGCTCGGCCTGCGTGTGCTGCCGTGCCCCGGGGACCCGGAGCCGATCGTGGAGAGGCTGTGGTGGCACGCGGACTACGACGGCGACCCCGCCCACCGGTGGCTGCGCGACACCCTCGTCACCGTCGCTGACCTGGGACGATAAACCCGGTTGATGGCCTGCCAGCACCAATGTCTATTTCCGTGCGCCGCCGTCGTCTGCCTAGCGTGTGACGTATGCCGCACCCGCTGAGTGACCTGAAGGTCAGGACGGTCACCAAACAACCCGCCAGCCACGACGTGACCGCCGACGTGTGCGTCGTCGGCGCCGGCATCGCGGGTGTGTCCGCCGCTGTCGAGTCGGCGCGGCTGGGCCGGGACGTCGTGCTGGTCGACGCGCTGCCGGTGCTCGGCGGGCAGATGGTCAACTCGCTGATCGGCCTGTTCTGCGGCGTGTTCGGCAACGCCCCCGAGTACCACCAGCTCACCCACGGCGTCTTCGACGACATCTTCGCCGCCCTCGGCGCGACCGGGGACGTGTTCTACCAGCGCACCCACACCATGACCGTCGGGTACGACGAGGTCGCGCTCGGCCGGTGGGTCGAGGACACCGTGCGGGCCAGTGGGATCAAGGTGATCACCGGCGCCGTCCTCACCGACGTGCGCGTCGCGGACGACCGGATCGACTCGGTCCGCTTCGCCACCCGCTACGGCACGGTCGACGTCGCGGCCACCGGGTTCGTCGACGCCAGCGGCGACGCCTCCCTGGCCTGGGAGGCCGGCCTGCCCTGCCATCTGCCCGAACGCGAGATCTACGGCTCGCAGCAACTGGTCGTGGAACGCGTGGACGGCGGCAAACGGCCCGACCCGAAGACGCTCGCCGACGCGGTGGGCGCGAACGCCGAGAAGTACGGCCTGCGCCGGCACGACGGCCTGGCGTTCTTCTTCCCCGGCCGGGACACGGCGGTGCTCAACATGACGCACATCGAGGCACCGCTGGAACCGGTCGCCGCCGCGAACGCCCAACTGGAGGGCAAGGCCCAGGCCGACCGTGTCGTCGCGTTCCTGCGCACCGAGTTCCCCGACGCGTTCGGCAACGCGAAGGTCCGCGCGTACGGCTTCCCCGGCCGCCGCCAGACCCGCTGGGTGCGGGCCGTCCACCAGCTCACCCTGGAGGAGGTGCGCTCCGGCACCCGGTTCCCGGACGCCGTCGCCCGCACGGCGTGGCCGATCGAACTGCACGACAGCCCGCAGGGCTACGTGTGGGAGACGTTCGGCGCGGACCACGTGCACTACGTGCCGTACCGCAGCATGACCCCACCGGACACGCACAACCTGCTGGTCGCCGGCCGCTGCGTGGACGGCGACGCGGCAGCGCTGTCCAGCATCCGCGTCATGGGCCCGTGCGGCGCCATGGGTGCCGCGGCGGCGCACGCGCTGGACCTGGCCGGCAAGGACAGCGTGCACGACGTCGACCACGCCGAACTCGGCGCGCGGCTCACCGCGAACCTGGACAGTTGAGGAGAAGGTCGTGCTGCGCAGCAACTTCGAGCCGGGCACGGTGCCGTGGGCGACCCGTCGGGCCCAGTGGCGGGCATTGGGCCTGTCCGACGAGGACATGCGCAAACCGAAGATCGCCGTCGTCAACTCATCGTCCGACCTGGCGATCTGCTTCAGCCACCTGGACGGCGTCGCCGTCCGCGTGAAGGACGGTATCCGGGCGGCGGGCGGCCTCCCGTTCGAGGTCCGCACGACGGCACCCAGCGACTTCATCCACTCCGCGGGCCACGGCGGCGGCTACATCCTGTCCGCCCGCGACCTGATCGTGAACGACATCGAGGTCGCCGTCGAAGGTGCCCAACTGGACGGCATGATCTGCCTGGCCAGCTGCGACAAGACGGCGCCGGCGCAGCTCATGGCGGCCGGCAGGCTGAACGTCCCGACACTGCTGGTGGCGTGCGGCTACCAGCCCAGTGGCCGCTGTGACATCGAGGACGTCTTCCTGCACGCCTGTGGTGAACGCGGACCCGCCCTCACCGACGAGCTGACCGACATGAGCGACGACGCGATCCTCGGCCCTGGCGTGTGTCCTGGCATGGGCACGGCCAACTCGATGCACGTCGTCACCGAGGCACTCGGCATGGCGCTGCCCGGCACCACGCCGGTCGCGGCGAACTCGGCCGCGATGTGGTCGGCGGCCGACCGGGCCGCGGCCCGGATCGTCGCGATGGTCGAGGAGAACCTGCGGCCCAGGGACGTGCTCACGCCGGCCGCGTTCGGCAACGCGGTGCGCGTCGCGCTCGCCGTCGGCTCGTCGATCAACACGATCAAGCACCTGCAGGCCGTCGCCGAGGAGGCAGGCGTCGACGTCGACGTGCTCGGCATGTTCGCCGACCTGGGCCGGGAGACTCCGCTGGTGGCCGCGGTGCGGCCCAACGGCCCGCACACCATCGAACAGTTCGACGCGGCGGGCGGCACGGCCGCGGTGCTGGACCGGCTGGGCGATCGCATCGACGGCGGTGCGCTGACGGTGACCGGTAGGCCGGTGGGGGAGCAGACGACGGCCGGTGATCCGGAGGTCATCCGGCCCGCTGACCGTCCTTTCTCGACGGACCCGCTGATCGTGGTGCTGCGCGGTTCGCTCACACCCGGCGGCGGCATCGTGAAGCTCGCGGTGGACGACGAACGGCCGGCCACGTTCGACGGCCCGGCCCGGGTCTTCGACTCCCAGGAGGACGCCGTCGCGGCGCTGTCGGCCGGTGACATCGTCGCCGGGGACGTCGTCATCGTGCGCGGTCTGGGCCCACGAGGCCGGCCGGGCATGGGCATGGCGTCGCGGATCGTGTTCGCCATCGACCGGGCGGGCCTGACCGGCCGCGTCGCGGTCGTGACGGACGGCCAGCTGTCCGGGCTGGTCAACCGGGGGATCGTGGTCGGCGAGGCGCGCCCGGAAGCCGCCGACGCCGGCCCGCTCGCACTGGTGCGCGACGGCGACGTCGTGCACGTGGACCTGCCGTCCCGGGTCTGCGATCTGCGCGTCGAGGACGCCGAGCTGGCGCGCAGACGAGCCGAACCCGTCCGTGACCACGCGGAAACCGGTTGGCTCTCGATCTACCGGCGCACGGTGCGCCCGCTCGGCGACGGCGCGGTGCTGCGCCCGTAAGGCGAAACCCTTGGAGGTCGGCAATGACGCTGTCCGATGCCAGTTCCCGAGTCACGATCACCGAGGCCGACGAGCGGCGGTCCGCGCTCGCCGGGTCGCTCTCGATGTTCGTGGACAGCTTCGACGTGTACCTGCCGGCGTTGGTGCTGCCCGCGGCCATCGCCTACTTCGAGCCCGCCGACCTGCCGTCGACGATCAAGGCGACGTTGACCACCGTGCTGTTCACGGTCGGCTTGCTGGGTCGGCCGATCGGTAGCGTCATCTTCGGCAACCTGTCCGACCGGATCGGCCGCAAGCGCGTCACCATGCTCAGCGGGTGGGGCTTCACGATCGTGTCGCTGTTGATGGGTGTGATGCCCGGCTACGCGGCGTGGGGGTACGGCGCGATCGCGGTGTTCGCCGCGTTGCGGCTGATCGGTGGCATCTTCCTGGCCGGTGGTTACGCGGCACCGATGCCGCTGGCGCTGGAACAGGCGCGGCCGGCGCGGCGTGGGTTCGTCGGCGGGTTGATCGGGATCGGTGCGCCCGGGTCGTTCCTGCTCATCAACCTGCTGCTGCTGGGGTTGCTGAACTGGATTCCCAAGGCCGGGTTCGTGACGTGGGGATGGCGCATCCCGTTCTTCGTCGGCGTCGCGTTGGGCGTGGTGTATCTGTGGCACTACCGCGGTGTCGTCGAGGACGACTCGGTTTACGTCGAACGGCGGCAGACGAAGCGGCGGCAGCCCGTCGTGGAGCTGTTCACCGAGCACCGCAAGCTGATTCTCAGCGTGTTCGTGTTCACCTGCGGCTACTGGTTCGCGACACAGCTGTCGGTGTCGTTCCTGCCGACGCTGCTGGTGCAGGTGCTGCACCAGAGCGCGAAGCTCAGCTCCACCGTGGGCATCGTCGCCGCCGCGCTGACCGTGGTGATGGTGCTGGTGCTGGCGGCGGTCGGCCAGCGGATCGGGCGCCGGGCGCTGCTGTCCCGGTGGGCGATCGTGATGACCGTGGTGGTGGGCGGATCGTTCCTGCTGCTGGCGCTGTCGCCGCGCATCGGCATGCCGCCGTGGCTCGTCGGGGTCGTCGCGGTCGTCGCGAACGTGACCCCGTCGGCGCCGCTGGGCGTGATCCTCGCGTACCTGAACGAACGGTTCCCGGCGTCGGTGCGGGCCAGTGGCTACGGGATCGGCTACATGTTCGGTCTGATCCTGCCCGGGTTGTACACGGTGTGGTTGTTGGCGTTGAGTTCGATCATGCCGTACGAGTTCGGGCCGATCGTGTTGGTCGTGTTCGGTGGGATCGTGATGTACACGGCGGTGCGCAGGGGGCCGGAGACGAACGAGGTGTCGGTGGCGGTGCCCGTCGAGGCGGCGGTGGCCAGGTGATCCTCGCCGACGACGAGAAGGCCATGCTGGACGGTGTCGACGGGCCCGCTGTGGCCGCCGCCATGGATCTGCTCGTCCGCTATGGTGCGGCGCTGGGCGCGGAACGGTTGTGCGACACGAGGAACGTCGCCGGGACCAGTACGCAGCCGTCGCCGGTGAAGGCGCAGCTGGTTCGGGAAGGTGGCTGGCACAAGGCGTTCGCGGTGATCAACCTGGACTGTGACGACGACATCGAGATCCCGGACATGCGGGTGCCGACATGTCAGTTGCAGCAGGGGTTCGGTCCGGACTCGGTCGGGATCGCGCCCTACCCGAAGGAGTTCGTGGAGCTCCAGGCGGACGCGGAGGCGTTCTACGGTCGGCGTGGCGTGAACATTCTGGCGACGTGCACGCCGTACCAGGTGGGGAACCTGCCGGTGCGCGGTGAGCACGTCGCGTGGATGGAGTCATCGGCGGTGGTGTACTGCAACTCCGTGTTGGGTGCGCGGACGAACTGTGAGGGCACGGCGTCCACCGGCGCGGCCAGCCTGACCGGGAAGATTCCGTGTTGGGGCAATCATCGTGCGGAGAACCGGTACGGCACCCATCATATCGAGGTGACCACGGCGGTGGAGGACGTGCTGGACTGGGGCATGCTCGGCTACTTCGCCGGGGATGTGGTGCAGGACCAGCGGCCGGTCGTCACCGGGTCGATCGGGCAGCCGGATCTGGTGCGGCTCAAGCACTTCGGGGCGGCCGCTGCGTCGTCCGGTGGCGTGGAGCTGTACCACGTGCCGGGTGTCACGCCCGAGGCGCCGTCGTTGGAGGCGGCGTTGCACGGTCGTCGGGTGGAGACGGTTCGGTACGGTGCGGCCGAGCGGCGGGCCGTCTACGAGACGCTCAACAATCAGGGGACCTGTACGGACGTCGACTTCGTGTTGCTGGGATGTCCGCACGCGTCGCTGGATCAGGTGCGGGCGGCCGCGCGGGCGTTGGACGGGAAGCGGCTGCACGACGGGACCCAGTTGTGGATCATGACGCCGAGGGCGTTGAAGGAGGTCGCCGACCGGAGCGGGTACACGGAGGTCGTGGAGCGGGCCGGCGGCCGCATCCTGGCGGACTCGTGCCCGGCCATGTCGCGCACGGCGCCGGCCGGGACGAAGGTGTTCGCCACCGATTCGGCGAAACAGGCGCATTATCTGCCGGCGATTCTCGGGATCGAGGCGTGGTTCGGGACGGTGGAGGAGTGCGTGGATGCCGCGGTGACCGGGCGGTGGCGGGGAGGTCTGCGGTGATCAGGTCTGCGGTGATCACGTTGCGGGGTCGGGGGGTTGTGCCCGGGGTGGTGGAGGGCGAGGCTCTCGTGTCGCACTCGACCATTTCGGGGTGGGGTGGGATCGATCCTGCCACTGGGACGATCATTGAGCGGCGGCACGAGTTGTTCGGGGTGTGTTTTACCGGGAAGGTTCTGGTTTTTCCGGGGGCGAAGGGGTCGTCCGGGTGGGCGGCGTTCTTTCAGTCGACTCGGCTGGTGGGGACGGCGCCGGTGGGGATGATTTTTACGGTGACTACTACCAAGGCGGCTTTGGGGGCTTTGGTTACGCGGGTGCCGGCCGTGACGGATCTGGATCGGGATCCGGTTGAGGTGATTCGGAGTGGGGATTGGGTGCGGTTGGACGGTGATCGGGGGGTGGTGGATGTGGTTCCGGGTGGGCGGCTGTAGCGGGTCCCTCTTTGGGTGCGGTTGGGGTGCGGTGCCGGTTAGCGTTTGTTAGTAGCGCCCCCGACCCCTCCTGTGAGGGTGTGCCACGGTTGGCGTGCCGCGTCAAGGTCGCTTCGCTTCCCTTGACACAGCCCACCAACCCTGGCTTTTGGGCTGAGTAGGAGGGGTCGGGGGCGCCTGGGTCGTCGCGTCGGGCACCTGTTTGGCGGCAGGCTTGGGGTTTTCGGGGTTCAAGGGACTCGGGCCGGTCTCGTGGGGCTTGCGTTGTGTTCGCCGGCCGCCTGTTTTTCTCGCCCTTGCCATTGGTGCTGGCCTTGGTCTTGGTCAGCGGATGCGTTCGCCTGCTGCGTTGATGAAGTCTGTTATCAGTTGGCGGCAGCGCCTTTCGTGCCAGGCTAGTTCGTCCTGGTCTGTTGCGTTGCGGACCGCTCCCATGGGTTCCAGTGCCGCGTCCGCCCTGGCCAGGAGGACCGGGTCTCCGGTGACCAGTTGGACCCTCAGTCTTGCGTGCGTCGTTGTCGCGGCCAGGCGGTCGGCTTCCGTGTAGGCGTCTCGGCGGGCTTGGGCGCTGAAGTCGTCTGGGCGGTGGACCACGAACCACAGGCTGGTGTTGGCGCGGAGTAGTTCGGTGACCGCGCCGGCGAACTCGCTGTATGCCGCCAGCCGTTCTCGCCACACGCGGTCCTGGTGTGCGATCAGGTTCGCCTGGTGGGCGTTGAGCCGCTGGAAGACGTACGTGACCGTCACGCCCAGCAGGGTGCCGACCACCGCGATGACGCTCGCAACCACAGCATCCATGCGGGACAGCCTGCCTGGCGCGGGTATGCGGCCAGCAGGAACCCCCTGGACAAACGCCGCCAATCCGGCAACGGGTGTTGTCGTCCGCTGTGATCCGTGCGATGCTTCGTATCGCGAACATGATGTTCGTATTACGAACACGGGAGATCAGCGACCATGGTGATGTTCAAGCGGCTGTTGCAGGCGGCCGATCGGCCCCTTGTCGGCACGTTCGTGAAGATCCCCGCTCCGGAGTTGGCCGAGATCATCGGGGAGACCGGGTTCGACTTCGTCGTCATCGACACCGAGCACGCCCTGTTGTCGGTGCGGGACGTCTATTCCATGATCGTCATCTACTCGCGGATGGGTGTGTCGCCGCTCGTGCGCATCACCGACCACGGTTACGGCGACGGGCAGCGTTACCTCGACGCCGGTGCCGGCGGGGTTCTCGTGCCGCACGTGTCCAACGCCGAGCAGGCCGCCGCGACGATGCGGCAGTTCCGGTTTCCGCCGGACGGCACCCGGGGGATGGGCTATGCCTCCCGCGCCGGCAAGTGGGGCCTGCTGGACGGCGGGGCCGCCGAGTACCTGCGGACCGGGCGGGAGGACGTCGCCCTCGTCGCGATGATCGAGGAGCGCGAGTCCGTCGAGGACATCGACCGGATTCTCGCCACGCCCGGTGTGGACGCCGTGTTCGTCGGGCCCGGTGACCTGTCGCTGAGCATGGGGGAGCCCGGCGGGTCGCCTGCCGTCCGGGACGCCGTGACCACCGCCGTCAAGGCCGCCGTGGCGGCCGGTGTGCCGGCCGGTACCCTCGTGCAGGGCGCTGATCAGGCGAAACTGCGCGTCGAGCAAGGGTGTCGGTTCGTTCTGATCGGCAACGACACCGGGATGGTCGTCGACGCCGCCCGCCGGACGCTGGCCACCGTCAGGGACGCGATCCGATGATCGACAAGGTTCGCGCGTCCGCCGCCGCCGTTGTGGACGTGCCCGACGGGGCGAGCGTCGCCATCGGCGGGTTCGGCCAGGTCGGCGTGCCCGTCGACCTCATCGACGCGCTGTGTGACAGCGACGTGCACGGGTTGCACGTGATCGCCAACAACGGTGGGCGCGGGCTGGACGGGGAGCGGGGGATCGCGCGGCTGCTCACCGAGAACCGTGTCCGCCGGTTCTCCTGTTCGTTCCCGATCAACCCGGACTTCTTCCGTCGCTACTTCCGCGGCGAGGTGGAGATCGAACTCGTGCCCCAGGGGACGCTCGCCGAACGGCTGCGTGCCGGCGGCGCCGGGTTGGGCGGCTTCTACACGCCCACGGGTGTCGGCACGATGCTCGCCGACGGCGGGTTCGTGATCCGCTACGACGGGCACGGCGCGCCCGTCGAGGTGCACCCCGAGCGGGAGCAGCGGCGCATCGACGGCCGGCTC
>DASZXM010000067.1:0-21456 GCA_035546415.1 Pseudonocardiaceae bacterium | reverse complement strand
CAGTCGCTGGCCGCGTCGGAGTACCGAGCGGGCCGCGCGCCACCGGCGGGTGAACACGTCCGCCGGTCGTTCGCCGTCCATATCGGCCCGGGCGTCCCTGGCGAGGCGGATGACTTCTTCCGCGCACACCAACAGGATGATCCCGAACACGATCACCGCCCACACAGTGCCTCACCCCTTTGCCACATCGAACCGAAATACATCTCTTCACCAGAAGACGTCCGAGCGAATCAAAAGTTCCCGTTCGCACCGAACTTGACCTGTGTCACATCGTCCACTGTGTACTCGACCCACCGGTCCACGTCTGCCCACGCGCCGTCCAGCCACCGGCCCAGTGCCTCCTCCGTGCGCGGCACCGAGGCGGCCGGCACGAGTGTCGTGCGCACGACGAACGGTCGGTGCACCGGCAGGCGCCACCACGGTCTGTCCCGTCCGTCCTCTGTAAAACCCCCGTGTGCCAACAGGAGTACGTCCGCATGCGGTGCCGCCGACAGTGCGGCGTACGCGCCGCCGTGGTGCGGCGGGAGCGTGTGGGTGTGTCGTCGCATGCGCCGCGCGGCCCGGCGGGCGCCGCGTGCGACCAGGTCGGTCCACGTCCGCAGCCACCGCTGCCGGCTGAAGTTGCGGCCTTCGGGGAACAGCAGCAGCGCGTCGCCGGCCGACATTCCGGCGGCCAGGTCGGCGATGCGGTTGCGGGTGCGGTGGCGGAATCCGACGAAACACAGCGGCAGATGATCACCGGCCAGGTCGATGACGGGCTCGACGCGCAGCAGCGACTTCAGCACGATGTGTGGCCGCATCCGGAAACGCACCGCCAGCAGCCACGCGATGAACAGCGAGTCACCCGGCCCGCAGTGCCGGGCGAGCACGACGACGGGGTTGGCGCCAGGCGCGGTCGAATCGTCGGTCAGCACCAGTGGGACGTCCAGGATGGTGCGCAGCGCCCGGTACGCGGTGGACAGCGTGTCCCGCACCAGGACGTCCCAGTCGTCCGGCCCGCGCCGGATGCGTGCCAGGGTGCGCAGTTCCAGCGCGAAGTAGGTGATCACCAGCAACACCGAGCGCAGCGGCCGGCTGGACCGCGCGTACGCGCCGACGACCACCGCCAGCGCCACCAGCAGCGGCGCCGAGCCGAGTACCAGCACCTCGATCGCCACCAGCACCGGGATCGTCACCGCGCGCCGCAGCGCCGTCACGACAGCCTCGCCAGGTAGTCGCACGTCGCGACGTAGGCCGACTCGGCGCGTTCGGCGATGCGGGCCGTGTCGCGGTAGCGCAGGTTCGCCCACGTCGCCGCCCGCCGCTGCGGCAGGCCGGTGGACAGCACGTGCACCGTGACACCGTCCGGGATGCGCGACATGTCGGTGTGGAACCGGTGCCGGCGGGCGATCTCGAACGCCACGAACCCGGCCTCCCACGGCGACCGGGGCGGTCGCAACTCCTCCTCGATGCGGCCGACGTGCAGCACCCACACCGTGTCGGCGCCCTCCCGTACGGCCCGTTCCAGCGGGATGCTGTTCACCAGGCCACCGTCGAAGAAGTGCTCGTCACCGACGCGCACCGGCGGGAACACGCCGGGCAGCGCGCACGACGCCAGCACCGCCTCGACCAGGTCGCCGGACGTGAACCAGTGTTCCCGCGCCCGTTCGATGCCGGCCGCGACGCACTGGAACCGCACGGCCAGGTCCTCGAACGTGCCCGGCAACCGATCCCGCAACAGTGTGCGCAGTCGTGCGGTGTCGTGCAGCGCCGTGCCGCTGCGCACCAGGTGCACGAGCCTGCCCATCGGCGACCCGCCCAGCACGTCGCCCGCCGCCAGTTCCTGCCACGTGCCGGCCAGTCGCTCGGCGCCGCTCGGCGTCGCGTCGGCGGCGATCGCGGCGCCGTTGATCGCGCCGATCGACGTGCCGCAGATCAGGTCCGGCACGATGCCGGCCGACAGCAGCGCCCGTGCCATGCCGGCCTCGGCGGCGCCGAGCAGGCCACCGCCACCGAGCACGAAACCGACGCATACCATGTGGTTCGAGGTACCCGGTCCCGGCCGGGCCAATCCCGTAGGGTCGGGTGTCGTGATCCAGTCCGATCCCGACCGGCTGCTCGACGCCTCGGGTGCGCTGCCCGCCGCCCGGCCGCCGTGGCCGCCGCGCGACGACCTCCGTGTCACCCGGGTGCGCGCGATCGTCACGGCGCCGGAGGCCATCCCGCTGGTCGTGGTCCGGGTCGACACGTCCGACGACGGCCTGTTCGGCCTGGGCTGCGCCACGTTCACCCAGCGCTACGAAGCGGTCGTCGCCGCGGTGCGCGACCATGTCGCACCGCTGGTCGTCGGACGGCACCCGGCCGACATCGAGGACATCACCCGCCTCGTGCACTACTCGTCCTACTGGCGCAACGGGCCGGTGCTGAACAACGCGCTGTCCGGCGTCGACCAGGCCCTCTGGGACATCGCCGGCAAACGCGCCGGGCTACCCGTCCACGAGTTGCTCGGCGGCCGCAGCCGAGCGGCCGTCGAGGTCTACGCGCACGCCGCGGGCGCCGACATCGGCGCCACCCTCGACCAGGCCGAACAGCTGATCGACGCGGGCTTCCGCAACATCCGCCTGCAGGTCGCGCAACCCGGCCTCGGCGCGTACGGCGCACCGGGCACGCGGGGCGGCTACCCGCGTTCACCGCATCCGGACGGCTGGGACCCGGAGCGCTACCTGCGCAGCACCCCCGCCCTGTTCGCGGCGGCCCGCGACCGGCTGGGCGACGTCAACCTCATGCACGACGTGCACAGCAGGCTCACACCGAAGCAGGCGGTCGTGCTGGCCAGGGCGCTGGAGCCGTACGGGCTGTCGTTCCTGGAGGACGTCATCGCGCCCGAGCACTACCACCGGCTGCCCGAGGTGCGGGCCGCGTCGCCGGTGCCGATCGCCGTCGGCGAGCAGATCGGCTCGGTGCCCGACGCCGTCCGGCTGATCACCGACGGCGGTATCGATCTGCTGCGCCTGCACACCTCGGCCGTCGGCGGCCTGACGCCGACCCGCAAGCTCGTCGCGCTGGCCGAACTGCTCGGCGTCCGCACGGCGTTCCACTCGCCCGGTGACATCTCGCCGGTCGGCGTCGCCGCGAACCTGGCCGTCGACATCTCCACGCCGGCGTTCGGCTACCAGGAGTCGCACACGTACAACGACGCGACCCACGAGGTGTTCCCAGGCACGCCGATCCCGGTGGACGGCTACCTGCACGTGTCCGACCGGCCGGGCTGGGGCGTCGACCTGGACGAACGCGCCGCCGCGCGCTACCCGCCGACCCGGTTCCTGTTCGACAGCTGGGCGGCGACCGTCCGCCGTCCCGACGGTGGCCTGGAGTGCCCATGACCAGAGTGCTGCTCACCGGTGCGTTCGGCCTGATCGGCGGCGCGACGCGGAAAGCCTTACTGGACAACGGGTTTCAGGTGTCCGCGCTGTCGAACGTCGACCCGGGCGACACGGACGTCGACCGGCTGTTCGTCGGCGACGCCGGCGACCCCGACGTGGTCCGCGACGCGCTCGCCGACGTGGACGCCGTGGTGCACCTGGCGGCGCTGCCGACCCCGATGCACGGCACGCCGGTCGAGGTGTTCGGCGGCAACACGCGCGCCACGTTCGTCGTGCTGGACGAGGCGGGCCGGGCGGGCGTGCGGCGCGCGGTGATCGCCAGCAGCTACTCGATCCTGGGCCTGCCGTTCGCGGTGCACGACCTGCACCCGGAGTACTTCCCGCTGGACGTGCGGACACCCCTGTGGGTCGAGGACTGCTACGCGCTGTCCAAGCAGGTCGACGAGGCCACCGCGGCGATGGTGCACCGCCGCTACGGCATGGACGTCGTGGCGTTGCGCTACCCGTTCGTGTGCGACGACGAACGCCGCACGGCGCGGTTGGCCCAGACCGTCGCCGATCCGGGCGCCGCGGCCCGGGAGGCATGGGCGTACCTGGACGTCCGTGACGCCGCCGACGCCGCCCGCCTGGCACTGACGGCTCCGCTGACCGGCGTGCACCCGGTGTATCTGGCCGCACCGGAAACCCTCGCGCCGTACCCGACGGAGGCCCTGATCCGCCGCTACCACCCGACCAGCGAGATCCGCACCCCGCTGCCGGGCCGCACCACACCGATCGACCTGCGACCAGCGGCCGACCTGCTCGGCTTCACGGCCCGGCACCTCACGCCGCTGACCGAGGAGCCACTGCCGGCGGCGTGACGACGGCGCCCGGGCCACCGCCGTCCGACTGGACCCGCCGGCTACGAGGCCAGGCTGCGGAACCCGTAATCGCCGGGCAGCCGTGTCGTCCGGTAGCACACCGTGCGGATCGGGACGTCCACGACCGACCGGCCGGCCAGTGCGGGATGGCTGTCCACGAACTCCCACGCCTCGGCGAACCGCGCGGCCCGCTCGCCCTCGGACATGGCCAGCACGAAACTGTAGGTGTTCATCGAGTCGACCAGGTCGGTCACGCTCATCGGCCACGTCCACGACACCACGAACTCGGTCGGCGTCGTGAACGGCGCACCGGCCGGCACCACGAAGTCACCCGCGTCCCGCCCCGGCCTGCGCCGCCTGCCCATGATCTCGTCCAGTCGCACGACCCACGGTTCGGCGTCGTCCTTCAGGTTCCACACCACGCCCAGCGTCCCGCCGACGCGCAGCACCCTGGCGATCTCCCGGGTCGCCTCCACCGGGTCGAACCAGTGCCACGCGCTGCCCGCGAGCACCGTGTGCACGCTCGCCTCCGGGTGCGGTATCCGTTCCGCGCTGCCGTCCAGCACCAGCGCGCCCGGGCAGCGCTCGCCCAGGGCGGACCGCATCCGCGGGTCGGGTTCCACGGCGTGCACCCGGAGTCCGCGTTCGATCAGCTGCTCGGTCACCATTCCGTTGCCGGCCCCGAGTTCCACGACCATGTCGGTGACACCCGTGGTCAGCCAGTCGATCGCGGCGGGCGGGGTCGGCGGGCGCAACTGGTGGTACCGGTCCGCGACGAGACCGAAGCGGGTACCCAAGGGTTCTGGCATGTCGGATCCAATCAAGTGATGCTCCACGGCAGCATTCGGTCGCTGGCCGCCTGGACCAGGCGGTTGAACAGGTAGCCGAGAGCCCCGGTCAGGATGATCCAGGCCCACATCTGCGGGAACGCGAACAGTGACTGGGCCTCCACCAACTGGAAACCGATGCCGGCGTCGGCACCGATCAACTCGGAGACGATCATCAGGATCAACGCCAGCGACAGGCTGATCCGCACACCGGTGAGGATCTTCGGCGACGCCGCCGGCAGCACCACGGTGAGCAGCCGCCGCCAGCCGACGGTGTGGAACGCCCGTGCCGTGTCCACGAGCGTCCCGTCGACCGACCGGACGCCGTCCATCGTGTTGATCAGGATCGGCCACACCGCGCCGAGGGCGATGATCGTCACCGACAGCGGGGTGCCGATCCGCACCCACGCCAGCAGCACGGGCAGCATCAGCACCGGTGGGATCGTGCGGATGAACGCCGCCAGCGGCTCCACCAGATCGGCCAGCACGGTGACCGACCCGAGCAGCAGCCCGATCCCGACACCCGCGGCGACCGCGATCAACCAGCCGTAGACGACTCGTTCCAGGCTGACCACGATGTTGTCCGTGACCAGCGGCGTCAGCCACAGGCTGTGCGCCGACCCGGTGAACCACATGTGGTACGCGGCGTTCACGATGCTCGCCGGCGTCGGTGCGAACGGCGAGCGGAGCCGTTCGGTGACGACCTGCCACACGGCGATCCAGATGACCAGCGACAGCCACCGCTGGAAGAACCGGACCACCGACTGCCGCCTGGTCAGCGTCACCGTCTGCGTCATGGACGTGGTGACCTGCCGGTGCCACCTCGCCCGCAGGCACAGGATCAGCAGGCTCATCGCGGTGCCGAGCCCGCCCGCGATCGCGGCGCCGGCCAGCAGCGTCGTCATGTCACCGGTCTGGTCGGCGCTGATGCTGAGGTACGAACCGAGCCCCGGGTAGCCTTCGCCGGCCACGTACTCCGTGCTGACCAGCACGATCAGCTCCAGCGGCGCGGCCACCCGCAGGCCGGTCACCGCGAACGGCACCACGGCCGGCAGCCGCACCCGGGCCATGACGGCCAGCCGCCCGCTGCCCATGCTGCGGGCCGTGTCGATCCACATCGGATCGGTGCCGCGCACGGCCGCCAGCACGTTGAACATCAACGGCCACACACCGGCGAACACCGCGAGGACGATCTTCGTCTGCGCTCCGGCGCCCAGCATCACCAGGCACAGCGGGATCAGTGCGACGGCCGGGATCGGCCGCAGCATCTCGACGAGCACCTCGGTGGCCGTGCGGACGGCCGGGATGCTGCCCAGCAGCAGCCCGGCCGGCACGGCGAGCAACACCGTCAGCGCCAACGCCAGCAGCCACGCGACGAGCGTGGCCAGCAACGCCGACTGGAAGTCCGGATCGCCGAACAGCCCGACGACCCGGCGCGCGAGCGTGATCGGCGAGGCGACCACGCTCGGGTCGAGCACACCGTTGCGGCTGGCCAGTTCCCACAGGACGAGGGCACCGACCAGCCCGGCAACGCTGCGGATCCAGCGCCACACCTAGGAGGCCGGCAGCGGCAGGATCATGGACGAGATCTGGAAGTCCGGCTTGAGCAGCTTCGCGTTCTGCAGCATGTAGACCACCCGGGACAGCCGCTTCGGGTCCAGGTCCAACGGGAACCTGGGCAGCGTCATCAGGTCCGCCACCGTCGCCGTGATCTTCGTGTGGTTCAGCACGGCGGCCTTCACGTTCTGCGAGTTGGTCGCCAGGTTCGCCGCCGCCACCATCGCGCGTTGGAACGCGGCGATCTCCTTCGGGTGCGCGTTGGCGTACTTGGCCGTCGTCACGTAGGCCGACACCGGGAAGTTGGCGAAGCCGGACGCGTCACCGAAGATGTCCACGACCGGCCGGGCACCGACGGCCTGCGCCGACTGCGTCTTGTACGGCTCGGTCTCCACCGACGCGTCCACCGAGTGGTTCTTCAGGTACTGCTGTGCGTCGGCGAACGACACCTTCACGAACCGCACGCTGGACGGTGCCACGTTGTTCGCGGAGAGTTCGGACTTCAGCGCCAGGGTCGGGATGTCGTTCGGGCTGCTGACGCCGACGGTCTTGCCGGCCAGGTCCTTGATGGACCGGATACCGGAGCTGGGCAGCGAGTCCAAGGTGAACGTGCCGGGCGTCGCCGCGATGCCGTCGACCACGAACTTCAGCGGCGTGCCCTTCACGTCCGCCGAGATGGCGGTGGCGTCGTTGGTGGTCGTGATGTCGAACGAACCACCGGCCAGCGCGGGCACGGCCGCCGAACCACCGGTCGTCTTGATGACCGTGACCTTGAGGTGTTGCGCCGTGAACAGGCCGTGGTCCTGCGCGATGTACAGCGCGGCGGACGGGATGGAGGGGTTGGCGCCGATTCTGATCGACATCGTGGTGGCCTGGCTGGCGTCGGCCGAGTCGTTGCCGCCGTTGAGCACGCCGCAGCCGCTGACCATGAGCGTCGCGGCGAGGACTGCCGTCGCGGCGATCGGCAACCGCGCCGAATGCGGCGCCGAACTGTATTCGCGGACCACTTCAATCCTTTTCGGGGGGTGAGATGGGGTGAATTCGACGGAAAGCCCCGTCGGCTTCCGGCCGGTCGGCGTCCTGGCGGTGCGCCCGAACGGACGACTGCTGGCCGGAGGTGCTCCGAGGGGATCAGCGGTTGCGCCGGACCCCCGGCTGTCCGGCTGCACTGCCGGGAGCGGACCGCGGACCTACTCGCGCCACCGCACGACCGGTAGGGCACGAGCAGGTCCGCTTTCGCGCACGGCACCGCCGCACGACTGTCACGCCCATGAGCGGCGCGACCGGGGGCGAGGCGCTGTGTACCCCTCTGATGCTTCGTGGCATCCCTCGGTCACCCATCTCCTGCGAGCGCACGCCATGCGCCCCAACCGGTGGCAGACAGGGAACCTTCACCGTCGATGTGTCGACAGAACGTCCAGCTCTTGTCTGTTCATTCCTTTTGGGGCAAGCGAAGTCAACACCATCGTGTGGGAGATGAATACGGCCAGACTTTGGGCCAGGACTCGTTTTTGGGTCGGACTTTGGGCCAGGTGCACGATCGGTCACGACGCGCTGAGCTGGCCTATTTGATCGCCCGGAGTTAGTTGCCCCAATAGCATTGGATGGGCTGTCCTAATCCGAGAGAATGATGTTCATGACCGGATCCCGACCCGGCGGGCGCATGCCCGTTTTCGGGCGTGTCGCCACCCGGTGGAGCAGCGCTGAGCTGCTTGTTTCCGCTGGCGTGCGGAAGGGCCGGTGATCATCTAGGTGGTTGAATCCATTGCCGACGCAACGGTGCGACCCGGCGGGCGCACCGACTTGACCGACCGCCCCGACAGGCGCCTCGCGATTGGCCGAATTCGCGAGAATGTCGACACTTGCGGGTGGTTCGAGAAAGGATGCACATGGCCCGCCGACTGACCGGTATGGGGCGTCCTCCCGCACCGGGCAGTCGTTATCGTCCGGAACTGATAAAGGCCAGGGAGCGGTGCGGCCTCACCCAGGCGCAACTCGCCGAGGCGGTCGACGTCGACCCCGGCCTGCCCAGCCGCTGGGAACGGGCGATCCGCACTCCTGACACCGACGTGCAGCCCCGCCTGGCCGAGGTGTTGAAGGTCAGCGAGGCCGACCTCGCGCGGATGATCGCGCGCGTCGAGGAACGCCCGGTCCCCGGCGGCCCGCAACAGGAGTCCGCCGACGACACCGCGGACCGGGAACTGACGAAACTGGTGCAGAACTCGGCGGCCGGCTCGCGCAGCCTCACCCACCAGCTCCTGCTCGGCCACGTCAGCGACGACCTGCTCGGCCTGTGGCGGGACTCGCTGACCCACCTGGCCGCGGACTTCGTGACGGCCCCGATGGCCGAGGTCGTCGGTGAACTGGCCACGTTGCGCGACGAGATCGTCGCCAGCATCGCCGGTCACATCCCCCGCCGGCATGTCGGCGAGTGCGTGGCACTGGCCGGCATGGCAACGGTCGTACTGGCACACGCGTGCCACGTCCTGGGCCACCCGCGAGCCGCCCTGGCCCACGCGGCGGCCGCCCGAGCGCTGGCCGGCCGTGCCGAACACGTCGAACTGCACGCGTGGGCGTGGGCGACACAGGCGCTGATCTGGGAGTCCACCGGCCAGTACGCGCACGCGTTGGCGGCGATCCAGTCGGCCGGCCGGTACCTGGAGTCCTCCGCCCGCCCCGGCACGGCGGCGCTGCGGGTGCCCGCGTACCACGCGCGCATCGCGGCCCGGCAGGGCAACGCGGGGGTGGCGCGGAGCGCGTTGCGCAAGGCGGAGGAGGCACGGTCGAGGATCACGCCGGACGCGGACCTGGACCGCATCGGCGGCATCCTCACGTTCCCGGCCGCGAAGCTGTCGGTGTACGCGGGCCAGGTCGCCGTGCTGACCGGCCACGCGGTCCAGGCGGAACGACCGGCACAGCGGGCGGTCGCCGACTACCTCGGCGGGCCGGCGCACGAGCGTTCCTACGGCGACCTGGCCCTGGCCCGCCTGGACATCGCGGCGGCCCGCTTGGCCGGCAGCGATCTGGACGGGGTGCGGGAGGTGTTGGGGGAGGTGCTGCGGCTGGACGCACCCCACCGCATCGCCCCACTGGCCGGCTCGCTACGCGTCCTCGACGACGCGTTGCGGTCCCCGCGCTACGCGCGGGTCGCACTGGCGAAGGACATCCGCGACCAGATAACGGCGTTCCGACCGAGCACCCGAACGTCGGAGAACTGACGACGTTCGTCGCCGACCTGGTCGTCCGCGCTGTCGACGGCACTATCGGGCAGGTAATGTCGGACGATGGCGAACGTGACCGGCGGTAGCCGCCCCGGGGAGCACGCCGTCTGTCCCGGCACCTTCGATCCCGTCACCGCCGGTCACCTGGACGTCATCGAGCGGGCCGGGCGGCTCTTCCCGAGGGTCACGGTGGTCGTGGCCGTCAACGCGGACAAGCAGCCGACCGGCGCCGCGGCGCAGCGGGTCGCTCTGCTGCGCCGGACACTTCCCGCGAACTGGGACAACGTCCTGGTGGCCCAGTGGGCCGGGCTGACCGCGGCGTTCTGCCGGCAGCACGGCGCCGGCGTGATCGTCCGTGGCGTCCGCAACCGAACCGACCTGCTCGACGAATACCGGATGGCGGTCATGAACCAGGCCATGGGCGTCACCACACTGTTGTTGCCCGCGAAGCCCACGCTGGCGGGCACCTCGTCGACGGTCCTGCGTGGACTCGGCGGCTGACGCGCCGGAAACTCGCGAGTTGTTGCACGATCCTCTCGCCGGCAGGCGGTCACCGTGGGTTCTGTGTTGCAATCGTGCCATGTGTCTGGGCGAGTTTCGCGACCTGTTGGAGAGGCACGTGCGCCCCGATCCGACCACCGCCATCGACGGGGTCCGGATCTGCAAGGCCGACCGTAGTGTGTCGTCCGGTCCGTCGATGTCCGGGACGGTGTTGGCGGTCGTCGCGCAGGGGGGCAAGCGTCTGGCACTGGGAGACCACATCTACGAGTACGGCCCCGGGCAGTACCTGGTCACCTCGGTCGACCTTCCGGTGTCGGGCTATTTCGTCGACGCCGCTCCCCGCCGCCCGGCGCTCGGCTTCGCGATGACTCTGGAACCGGCCGTCATCGCAGAGCTGCTGCTGGAGGCGGGGCCAGGAGACCTGCCGGCGTCGACCGGTACCGCGCGGCCGGGAATCGCGGTCAGTGACGCGACGGACGAGCTCGTCGACGCCGTCGTGCGGTTGTTGCGGCTGCTGGACCGGCCGCGCGACCGGAGGACACTGGCGCCGCTGGTCAAGCGCGAGATCGTGTGGCGGTTGATGACCGGGGACCAGGGTGACGTCGTCCGCCAACTCGGTCTCGCCGGCAGCAGCCTGAGCCACATCACGCGCGCGGTGCGCTGGATCCGCGAGAACTACACGTGCCCGTTCCGGGTCGAGGAGCTCGCACAGCTGTCGGGGCTGAGTGTCTCCGCCTTCCACCGGAATTTCCAGGCGGTGACGGGGATGACCCCCATCCAGTTCCAGAAGCATATTCGGCTGCAAGCGGCGAGACTGCTGCTGGCACACCATCCGAACGACGTCACCGGCATCGGTCACCGTGTCGGATACGACAGTCCCTCCCAGTTCAGCCGGGAGTATCGGCGTCTGTTCGGAGAGTCACCGAGCCGGGACGCGGCGCGCATGCGCGGCGACACCGGTTTCGCGACTGCCGCCCTGCCGTGACAGTCCCCCGGGTCGAGGGGACGGCGCCGCCGACCTCGGCGCCATGCCCCCTCGATTCGCGACACACGCACCTGGCGAAGGTCAGGCCGCCGAACGTTCGGTGACAGGCCGCCTGCGCAGCGTCGGATCGGCAACGGCCGGCGGCGTGTAGGCGACCTCGTTGGGACCGGCCTCGGTACCGGGTGGAGCGATCTGGTCGATCCGGTCGAGGATGTCGTCGTCCAGAGTGACGTCGATGCCGGCGAGCAGGTCGTCGAGGTGCTCCATGGTGCGCGGTCCGATGATGGCGGACGTGACACCCGGGTGGGCGATGACGAAGGCCAGTGCCAGATGGGTCATTCGCAAGCCGGCTTCCTCGGCCAGCGGCACGAGTTTCTCGACCACGTCCAGTTTGCCCTCGTGGTCGAAATGCACCGGCATCGCCGCGGAACGGTGGGTGGCGTTGTCCTGACCTTTGCGAATCCTTCCGGTCAGCAGGCCCTGCGCGAGCGGGCTCCAGACCAGGACGCCCATCCCGTACCGTTGGCACACCGGCAGCACTTCGCGCTCGACGATCCGGTTGACGATGGAGTAGGGCGGCTGTTCGGTGCGGAAGCGTTCGAACCCGCGCCGCTCGGCGATCCACTGCGCCTCGACGATCTCCGAGGCGGGGAACGTCGACGTGCCGATCGCCCGGACCTTGCCGCTGCGGATCAGGTCGGTCAGCGCGGAGAGCGTCTCCTCGACGTCGACCGTCGGGTCGGGACGGTGGATCTGGTACAGATCCAGGTGGTCGGTCTGGAGGCGGCGCAGGGAGTCTTCGACGGCCCGCATGATCCACCGACGCGAGTTCCCCCGGTGGTTCGGGTCGTCGCCCATCGGGAAGTTCGCCTTGCTCGCCAGGACGATGTCGTCCCGGCGGCCCTTGAGCGCCTTGCCGATGATCACCTCGGACTCACCGCGGGAGTACACGTCCGCGGTGTCGACGAAGTTGATGCCGGCGTCCAACGCCCGACGGATGATCCGGATCGACTCGTCGTGGTCGGTGTTGCCCATGGCGCCGAACATCATGGCACCCAGTGCGTAAGGGCTGACCTTGATCCCGGTCCGGCCCAGCGTGCGGTACTTCATCATTCTCCTTGACAGTGACGGGTGAAAGCGTCGTCGCCCGTACTTTCAGGAAAACATTCGAGTAAGCCGCCGGCCAGCAAGATCGTCGTGCGTACTTGCACAATTCTCTCACGTCGCTCCTTACGTTCCCACGGCATGCGGCACTGACACGTCCGAAACCCGCCAGCGGTCCAGGTGCCCCACCGGCAGACTGGACCGCGTGTGCCTCGACCGGATCGTCGACCGATACCTGTTGTCCAGCAAACGGTTCGGCGACCTCCTCGCCGAGATGCCGGCGGAGCGGTGGGCGTGGCCGACGCCGTGCACCGAGTGGACCGTCCGGCAACTGGTCAACCACATGGCCCGCGGCAACCTCAACTACGCGCGCCTGGCGGTCGGCGGCCCGGCCGCGGACTTCGTGCGACTGCGGGACGCGGACGCGCTGGGCACCGACCCGGTGGCCGCCTACGCCGACTCGGTCCACGAGTGCGCGGCCGCGTTCACGGCGTCCGACGCCCTGGACCGCCCGCTTGACTACCCGCTGGGCACGATCCCCGGCCGCCAGGCGCTCGCGATCCGCACGGCCGACGCCACGATCCACACGTGGGACCTGGCCACGGCGATCGGCGCCGACACCCGCCTCGACCCCGACCTGGTGACGTGGATCGACACGTGCGCCGGCGAGATCTACGCGGGCCTGGGTGACCTGCGGTCCTTCTTCGCCCCGGCGAGCGGGACACCGCCGACGGACCCGCAGGCCCGGCTGCTGTGGCGAATGGGCCGCTAAGCTGGGTGAATGCCACCTGAACGGAAGAAGCGCGACGCGGCGGACGGTCCGTGGCTGATGCTGATCTACCGCGTGCCGTCGGGATCGTCACGTGCCAGGGTGGCGGTGTGGCGCGACCTGAAGCGGCTGGGTGGCCTGTACGTGCAACAGGCGGTGTGCGTCCTGCCCGACCGGCATGACCTGCGGGTGAAACTGGGCAAGGTGCGCACCCGCATCGACGAACTCGGCGGTTCGAGCATCTTCCTCACGTTGCACGACGTCGAACCGGACGCCAACACCCAATTCGTGACCGGCTTCCGCGAACAATCCGCGAAGGAGTACGCGGAAATCGTCGAGGAATGCGACACCAAGTTCGTCAAGGAGATCGAATTCGAACGCTTCCGCGAGAACTACACGTTCGAGGAAGCCGAGGAAATCCGTCAGGACCTGGAAAAACTCCGCCGCTGGCTGACGAAGGTCGAAGAACGGGACTGGCTGGGCGCCGAGGGCCGCGACCTGGCGCGCGCGAAGGTGGCGGAATGCGAAGAACTACTGGAGCAGTTCGAGGCAGACGTGTACGACAGGACGGTCACCGAACCGGAGTCATGAGCGCTCGGGAGACGCGGCGCCGGTCGTGACAGCGCCGGCGAGATGACCCGGTCATCGGCAGCCGGGAGGCACGCTCGGTCGGGAGGCACGCTCAGTCGGAAGACCCGGTCGGCCGGGAGGCATGCCGGGTTCGCAGGCAAGCCGGGTCGGGAGGCACGGCCCGGCTCGCAGGCAAAGCCCAGCCCGCAGACATGCCCGGCCGGCAGGCATGCCGGGTTCGCAGGCAAGCCCGGCCGGGAGGCGTGTCCGGTTCCCAGGCAAAGCCCGGTTCGCAGGCAAGCCCGGCCGGGAGACAAGCCCGGCCGGCAGGTAAGCCCGGTCCGCAGGCATGCCCCGCCCGCCCGGGGGCAACGGCCCTCGGCCAGCCTATCGCCGCACCTCAGCGCCGCGCAGCCGGAATACGGCCGCCTGTGGACAAATCGCGTCCGATGTGGACAACCCGGTCGTTCGCGCAGCAGTACCGGTAGTGGGTCCTGAACCACCCGTTAGTGCGGGCGTGGTCCCTGTTCAGCGGATCGCCTCCGGTGGGCTTCCGATGTCACGCTCGGCAGCGTGTCGGATGCGAAGGGTAGTTGACCTTCGCGGAGTGCGATCGGAGGAGACCTTCGGATGACAACGCCCGTCTTGCGCAGTGCCTACCAGAAGTCCGTCGCCGCCTACTGGAATGCGGAGCGGGACCCGGTCAACCTGCGTCTCGGCGACGTCGACGGCCTCTACCACCACCACTACGGCATCGGCGAGTACGACCCGGCCGTGCTCGACGGGCCGGACGAGGCCATCATCGCCGAGTTGCACCGCCTGGAGACCGCCCAGGCCGACGTGTTGCTCGACCACCTCGGCGACATCCGGCCCGACGACGTTCTGATGGACGGTGGTTCCGGCCGTGGTGGCACGTCGTTCATGGCGAACGCGCGGTTCGGCTGTCGGGTCGACGGTGTGACGATCTCCGAGTCGCAGGTAAAGTTCGCCAACGACCAGGCACGGCAGCGCGGCGTCGACGACCGGGTTCGGTTCCACTTCCGGAACATGCTCGACACCGGCTTCGAAACCGGTTCCCGTCAAGGGATCTGGACCAACGAGACCACGATGTACGTTGACCTGCACCAGTTGTACGCCGAGTTCGCCCGGCTCATCCCGCGTGGCGGGCGCTACGTGTGCATCACCGGTTGCTACAACGACGTCACCGGCGGGCGGTCGCGGGCCGTCAGCCAGATCGACCAGCACTACATCTGCAACATCCACCCGCGCAGCGAGTACTTCACAGCGTTGGCGGCCAACGACTTCGTGCCGATCAACGTCATCGACCTGACGGCCGCCACGATTCCCTACTGGGAGCTGCGCGCGAAGTCATCGGTGGCCACGGGCATCGAGGACCCGTTCCTCACGGCGTACCGCGAGGGCAGCTTCCACTACCTGCTGATCGCCGCCGACCGTGTCTGACACGCGAACTCCCGCCACCTGCCGGGAGTGAACGCGAGCCGAGGCCCGTCGGCGTTCTTCGAGTCCCGCACGCCGACGGCCTCGGTTCCAAAAGCCACCTCGACGCAACTACCGGTGCCACTGCCTCCGCTGTAGCTGCTCTTGCGCCACTCCGGGACCGCTGCCATCCTGGGCCGCTCCCTGCTGCTGCTCGTACTCGCTTGCCATCCAGGCAATGAACTCCCTGGATTGGGCTTCGGTCAGAGCAACACTAGCAATCCGGTTCAGGATGGCCTGGTGCGCACGGAGTTCCTTCGCGCTCTCGATGAGCTCGCTGGTCGTCGGGTGTTCCAGATAGAGCAACGGGGAACCTTCTGCGGGATAGAAGATGTGGAAGGAGCCGGGCGCCATGCCGCGTCCGGCAGCGGACAGTGGCACCACTCGGATGGGGCATTGACGTCGGCTGCCGGCGAACAGCAGATGGAGCATTTGCTCATGCATCACCTGCGGGCCGCCGACCGGCATGCGCAGCGCATTCTCATGGACGAAGATCGCGCACTGCGCGGGGTCGGGGCGGGTGATCACATTGCGGCGGCTCAGCCGGACTTCGAGATACTTCTCGACATCGGCCGCATCGACCAGGCCGGTCTCGTCGAACAGCGCGCGGATGTAATCCTCGGTCTGCTGTCAGGCCGGGAATGAAAATCGGCTCGTAGATGTCGATCGCGTTGGCTGTCGACTCGTGGAAGAGCAGCGTTTTCAGCTCGTCGGGCAGGCCGTCGTGGGCCTTGATCCGGTAGTCGTCGGGTTCAACCGCCAGTTTGAGCAGTTGCTCCTGGGCCGCCGCGTTCAACCCGCACAAAGTCGTGTACTTCAGGACTTCCAGCTCGCGCGCTTGCCGGTTTCCGCCCTGGACACCATGCTGGGTGTCCACTCCAGCCGGTGTGCCATGTCCAGGCCGTTCATTCCGCGCAGCTCGCGCAGCCGCCGGAGTTCGGCCCCCAGTTCGCGTCGTCGCGCGGTCGACACCAGTTCCGTCATGGTGCTCAAGGTATGCTGCCAGCGCAACGCGCACGAGCATTCCCGCCGGAGGCTCACCGCATCGGATGAGTAATCGCAACGCCGTGCAACCCGTGCAAAACAATTCAGTGGCGGGGCATCATTATTCGGTCGACGAGGCCGTATTCCAGTGCCTGTTCCGAACTGAACACCTTGGGTCGTTCCAGGTCGGCGCGGATCTCGTCCGCGGGGCGGCCGGTGCGGTCGGCGAGGAGCCGTTCCACCTGTTGCCGCTGCCACGTGACCTTGTCCAGTTCCGTCTGCACGTCCGTGGAGACGTCGGCCAGTGACGGCTGCCGCAGGACGATCTGGGCCAGCGGGTGCATGTGCCGGCGGCCCTCCGCACCGCACGCCAGCAGCACCGCCGCCGGACCGTCGGCGCGGCCCATGCACAGCGTGCGCACGGTCTTGCCGACGAAGTGCATCGCGTCGACGACCGCGAACAGCGCCGTCCACGACCCGCCCGCGCTGTTGATCTGGAGCGTGATCTCCAGGTCGGTGCCGTCCGAGTCGAGGTCCAGCAGCTTCGCGACCACGTCGTTGGCGGCGTCGTCGGTCAGCGGGGTGCCGAGGAAGACGACGCGGTCGGCGTAGAGCCGCTCGTAGGGGTCGGTCATCGGCGGCTTCGGGTACTCGACGAAGCCGGGCAGCCTGCGCTCCGGTGAGGGCTGCGGCGTGGACCGGCGACCGGGTTCCGGATTCGGCAGGCCGGGGTAGGGCAGATGCACGCCAACCACCTCCCAACGGACGTGCCCTCGACGCTAACACCGCCCCCGCACACGCAAGCCCCTGTTCGCGACCGGCGCAATTCAGTCATATATCGATTCCTCATCCGCACCCACCTTTCGAATTCGAAAGCTAAGTGATAACCATTGACGGCGAACGACATGAGCACGTAAGAAGAGCAGGTGGTTGCGGTGGACACGCCGGCGGAGATCAGAAGGCAGCGGATGGTCGACTACATCGGTGGACGCGAGTACGTCCGGGTCGCCGAACTCGGTGATCGGTTCGACGTCTCCGAGGTCACCGTCCGTGGCGATCTCGCCGCCATGCACCGCCGTGGCCTGATCACCCGGGTCCGCGGCGGCGCGATCCCCACCCGCCGGCTGGTCAGTGAGCGCTCCTTCGAGGAAACGGCGGGCACGTATCCGCTGGAGAAGGCGGCGATCGGCCGGGCCGCCGCCGCGCTGGTCCAGGACGGCGAGTCGATCGCGATCGATGTCGGCACCACGACCGCCGCCCTCGCCGCGGCGCTGGTCCGCCGCACCGGACTCGCGCAGTTGACCGTGTTCACCAACGGCCTGCGCATCGCCTCGGAACTGGAGACCGCGATCCCGCGCATCACCGTCGTGGTCACGGGCGGGACGCTGCGCCCGATGCAGCACTCGCTGGTCGACCCGATGGCCAGCGGCATCTTCGACCGCATCCGGCCGCACATCGTCTTCCTCGGGGCGAACGGGCTGGACGTGACGCACGGCGTCACCAACATCAACATCCCGGAAGCGGAGATGAAACAACGCATGGCCCGCGCCGGTCGGCGGGTCGTGCTGCTCGTGGACGGCTCGAAGTTGGGTGCCGTCGACGTGGCCCACGTCTGTCCGGTGTCCGACCTCGACCTGGTGGTCACCGGGCGCAGCGCGCCGGCGGAACAACTGGACCTGCTGGCCGAGGCGGGCGTCGACGTGCTCGTCGCGCCCGACAGCGAGGAAGTCCCTACCAGCCCCCAATGACGGCGGCGAACCGGAGGACAGGGAATGTCGAGATTGATCCGCGGCCTGATGGCGGCGTTACTCGCGGCGCCCATGGCGGCTGTCGCGGTCGTCGGGACCGCCGGTCCCGCGAACGCGGAGGACAACGGCGTCGGCCAGACGCCTGCCATGGGGTGGAGCAGTTGGAGCTTCGTCCGACACGATCCGACGGCCGCCACGATCGAGGCCCAGGCCGACGCGCTGCACACCAGCGGCCTGCAGCAGGTCGGGTTCTCCTACGTCAACATCGATGACTTCTACTACGAATGCCCGGGCGGTCAGGGACCGAACGTCGACCAGTACGGCCGTTGGGTCACCGATCCGGCAAAGTTCCCGCCGTCGGCCGGCGGTGCGAACGGTATCGCCGTCGTCGCCGATTACGTGCACAAGCTCGGCCTGAAGTTCGGCATCTACGTCACTCCCGGCATCTCCAAGCAGGCGGTCGCGCAGAACACCGCCATCGAGGGCACCCCGTACCACGCCGACGACATCGCCACGACCACCGCCGAGAACAACTACAACTGCGGTGGCATGGTCGGCATCGACTACTCCAAGCCGGGCGCGCAGGCGTTCGTCAACTCGTGGGCGGACGAGTTCGCGTCGTGGGGCGTGGACTACGTGAAGATCGACGGCGTCGGCACGCCGGACATCCCGGACGTGCGGGCGTGGTCCGACGGGCTGCGCCAGACGGGCCGGCCGATCCACCTGGAACTGTCCAACAGCCTGGACATCAACAACGCCTCCGTCTGGCAGCAGTACTCCAACGGCTGGCGCACCGGCGGCGACATCGAGTGCTATTGCGGCCCGAACGGCAGCAGCTATCCGCTGACCCGGTGGAGCAGCATCGACGGCCGGTTCGACCAGGTCGCGAACTGGGCGCCCTACGGCGGTCCGGGCGGCTTCAACGACTACGACTCGCTGGAGGTCGGCAACGGCGCCAACGACGGCCTGACCCTGGACGAGCGCAAGACGCAGATGAGCCTGTGGTCGCTGGCCGCGTCGCCGCTGATCCTGGGCACCGACCTGACGAACCTGGACAAGACCGACCTGTCGCTGCTGAAGAACAGGGACGTGCTGGCCGTGGACCAGGACTCCATCGACGCCAAGCGGATCACCAGCACGGGCACCACGCAGGTGTTCGCGAAGCTGGAGAACGCGAACACGGCCGTCGTCGGCCTGTTCAACACCGGTGGCGCACCGCAGGTGGTGTCCACGACGGCGTCGGCGCTGGGCCTGCCGGCGGGCACGGACTACACGCTCGACGACCTGTGGGCGCACCAGCGGACGGAGTCGGCGGGCACGATCGCCGCGAACGTCCCGTCGCACGGCGTCGCGCTGTACCGGGTGACGCTGGACAAGCACACGCCATCGCACACGCCGCCGAGCGTGGTCGTCGACCTGACCGGCCTGACCGCGATGACCGCCGGCACCCCGGGCACCGCGACGCTGTCGTTCACCGACAACGGCCGCCAACCCGCCTACCTGGCCACACTGGGCCTGCAACTGCCGTCCGGCTGGAAGGGCCACCCGACATCGCGGTCGGTGTTCCCGACGGTGGCGTCCGGCAAGACGGTGCGGACGACGTTCGCACTGACCGCGCCGACACCGACCGCACTGTTCCAGACGAGCATCGTGACCGGCCGGGCAGTGAACACCTCGCCCGCGCTCGTGCCGCAGAGATCGACGGTGGCCGAGCCGGTGACCACGTCACCGCCGGTGTCCGCGGCGTACCGGACGTTCTCGTCGGCGACCGACGCGCCGGCCAGTTTCGGGCAGTTGGGCCAGCAGTTCGGCATCTCCGGCGCGGGCGCGGACCTGTACTCGTCGACGGACGCGTACAGCACCATCTACTCGGCCGGCGCGGTCGGCACGACGGCCACCGTCGACACCGAGGTCACGTCGCAGACCGCCCTGGCCGGCTACGGCAAGGCGGGCATCCTGGTGCGCAACAGCATCACCGGTTCCGGCACCACACCGGAGGGCGTGATCCTGTTCGAGTCGCCGTCCGGCGGCATTCAGTTGGAGTGGGCGAACAACGGCGGTGACTTCATCGACTCCGTCACGCCGCCCAACGGCACCATCCCCGCCACCCTGCCCGTCCACTTGAAGCTGCAGCGCACCGGCAGCACGTACACCGGTTACTACTCGGTGGACGACAAGAACTGGACGAAGGTCGGCAGCGCCACGCTGACCGGCCAGGCGGACACGCAGGACGCCGGCATGTTCGTCACGTCGCACACGAGCGGGACGCCCGCCCAGGTGGTGTTCAACGGCTTCGGCGTCTCGGCGGACGCCACGCCGCCGCCGCTGGGCCCGACCTCCTACGAGGCGGAGTCGTCGGCCAACACGATCGCGGGCGGCGCGTCCGTGTCCTCGTGCGACGGCTGCTCCGGCGGGTCGAAGGTCGGGTTCGTGGGCAACGGCGGGACGTTGACGTTCAACGACATCGCGGTGTCCACGGCGGGTGACTACGCGGTGACCATCTACTACACCAACGGCCCGCCGGCCCGCCAGGCCGACATGACGGTCAACGGCGGCACCCCGCAGACGCTGTCGTTCACGGCCACGGCCGACTTCAACACGGTCGGTGCGCTGACGCTGACGCTGCCGTTGAACGCCGGCGACAACACGATCGAGTTCGCCAACCCGACGGCCTACGCGCCGGACTTCGACCGGATCACGGTGGCGTCGCAACCCAGTTAGTGCACGGCCAACAGCGCGCCGTGACGGTGTCCGATCCCGTCGCGGCGCGCTGTCCCATGTGGATCGAGAACATTTCTGGGCTTGGCTGAATCTGCTTCGATTCTTATTCTCTGACCTGTCCGAAATGCGTTGAGTCCGCTGATTGTATGGGTCTGAACTGCGATGATGAACGCGGACGGTAGTCGGGCGTCAGCTCGCGGCGATTCCTGTTTGTCTCGGAAATTCTTCGGGTAGTTGGACGGGATGACAACGCGACCATTCGGCGCGACAAGAGGAGAAGAATCATGAAAGGTGGCGCACGTGTCGCCACGGCGGTCGCCGTCGGCTACCTGTTGGGCCGTACCAAGAAGATGCGGCTCGCGCTGACGATCGCCGCCGCGGGCGCGACAGGATCACTGGGCGGCGCGCCGAAGGAACTGCTGCGGCGCGGTATCGAGCAGCTGAGCGGCATTCCGGGCGTGGACGACCTCGTCGACACCGCCCGCAACGAACTGCTCGGCGCGGCGAAGGCGGCGGCGCTGACCGCCGCCGGCAACCAGATCACCTCGCTCAGTGGGCGCATGCAGGACAGGATCGCCGGCCGCGACACCGATGACGACGATTCCCGTGGCGACGACGACGAACCCGAGACCGATGTGGACACGGACGACGAGGACCGCGACGACCGGGACGACCGCGACGACCGGGACGACCGCGACGAGCCCGAGCGTCGCCCGACGCGCAGGCCGACCGGTCGCCGGCGGCGGTCCG